>JAGYNC010000152.1 GCA_018400135.1 Victivallaceae bacterium | reverse complement strand
CGATTCGCGTGCTGCCCGTGAAGTTTTCCTAACGAAAAAGCAGGTGGATCAGGTTTACCAAAAAATCATGAAGCTCAATAAAATAGCGCAGAACAGAGATCAAAGTCTGGCGCAGATGGCTTTGGCGTGGCTGCTGAAAGATGCCAGGGTTACGAGTGTTTTAATTGGAGCCAGCAGCACCGCTCAACTGGAAGCAAATCTCAAATCGCTGCAAAACACTAGATTTGAAGCAGATGAGTTAAATAAAATGGATCAGATCTTATCCGAAGACTAAGTTTTGATTTTCTTGAGCACCGGTTGTTGAATTTGTATTATTTAATTTCGGCAATCTTTAAGAAAGACGACCATATCCGCCTGCATAAACAGGCATTCGGTAATCACTTCTCCATTGTCGCGCATGGGCAAAAGTCCTGATCCCGTTTTTATGGATGATAGATAATTTAAAATCATCCCGGCTCTCTTCAGATTTTCCTTGCCGCCGATTCTGGTTAACACGTTTGCCGTAATTGCGTAAGTCCAGACGTTATGTTTCGCCGTGGTGGTTTCATTTTTCTCCCAGTCGAGAGATCCGTCTTTTTTTGTGCATGAGCAGAGAAAACCGGATGCCTTGTTTAAATGGTTGTTTATAACTTCCCGTTCAAGCCAGCTTCCCGTCAATTCTCCGGGAAGTATTTCAAGCAGGTTCAAAAAACACCAGGCGACAAGGGAGGTGTAGTTTATCGTAATGCCGTTGTTTGCCCGATAGGGATAACAGCCATTTTCCCATTGCAATGGCAGCGTATGAACAAATCCCCGCTTCGCTCCCTGTAAAAAAATATTGATGGGTTTTCCATAGATTTTCGCAAGACACTGGAATATCAGAGCCAAAGATTCCGCAGCATGGGCATTGGCATTGAGCGTGTCATAAGGAGAACGCTCGTGATGGGGAAATATTCCCGAGCCGGACGGCCATTCAATGCCGAGCAGCCAGTATCCGGCCTTTTGAAGACAATCCATATAAATCTTTTTAGGCGGCAGTCCATTCAGCAGGGCGTATCCCAAACCGTGTATCGCAAATGCCGTTGCTATTGTGGAAAGCTCATCCAGTCCGGTATTTTCCCAGTTCGACGGCTTCTCGGAATTCTGAATCTCAAGCCAGCCGCCGCGGTCGTGCCGCCTTGCCGCCAGCCAATCGAAAGCCAATTCCGCGTTGCGACGCATTTCGGAGTCGTTTTTCCGCCGCGCTTCCAGCCACATCGCCAAAGCCGCACTACCGGCTCCGCGGTGATGATGACTGCCTCCGGCGTGCCAGTCGAGAAGCGGTCCATGGTATGCTTTCTCGCTCCAGAATGCTCCATAGTATTCCCCGGGATAAAATTCCTGCGAGGCCACAACATATTTTAAGGTATTATCAATGATTTTTCCTGTTTCCGACATTTTCTAGCCATTGCGTTGATTTTATCCTGATTCCATGAGGAATTGTTCAGCCCTCTCGCCTTCTCCGGCGGACAACTACGGATGTCGCGCTATTTTATGAGTTCAACAGAGACATCGTCGATTATGGCATCGAAATAGGTCTGAAACGCCAGCGCTACCCATTCATCGGGAGCAATTGTGTACTCGGCTCTGAAGACTTGGGGTGTCTCTTCAAGTTGAAAAGTCCCGGCGGCAGCCGTTGGCAGAAAGGTTCTTTTGTAACCATGTTTCTGAGTGGAATCCGGGATGTCCGAATAACGGTAGAAAAACAGATTGAGATTTTTATTTCCCGAAGCCTTGAAAACAATCGATATTTTTCTCGGTTCACTGCTTTGCCGGAGTTCAGGGTCTATCAGATTTTGATAGCAACGTCCGCTGGATGTTATGGCTAGCGCGTGGCCGTTTCCGCGTTCCACCGCTTTTGCATTCGGACTGAGACTCCAATGTGTCGGTTTGCCGTTCTTGACATCGTCGAAAGAACCGTTTTTCAAGTATGGCTCCCCGATTTCCAAAGCGCGGTAGGCGCAATTGTCGTGATAGCCCGTGCCGTCGATCGAGAAGTTACGCGCGACTCCATCCTCTTTTATTCTGCGGTTACGGGCGAAATGAACGCGCCAGACCGCGCCGCGTTGGAAATCGGCGATTTTGTCCGCCGGAACTTTGAGTTCAACAACATACCCGTCGGCAAGTATTTTGCCTTTTGCTTCCACTCCGAGGTCGTATTTTACATTGTTTCCGGGACAGATTGCATCAAAGACCGTTCCTTTCGGATTAACGACAATCTGATAGTAAACGTTGGCGGCGGTCGGCGGATATATGAACAGTTCAATTGAATCATCTTTCCAAACCGGTCCATCCTTGTCCGCTTCGGCGGTGATTGCGGCGACTCGGGGTTCCCGTGCTTTGATGAGGAAATAAAGATTCTGTTCATCTGAAAGTATGCCGACCGTGGTTTTCAACCGCTCCGGAACAGGCGCATGTTCATCGGTAAAGGTCTCCTTGAAATCGTCCGTATAATACGCGCCGGCCCAGGCCGGGTCTTTGCCATCGCCGTCGATAGTGATTTTTCCCTTGACCTGCGGCGCGCGAAAAGCTTTTCCCAGCATGGTTTTGATTTCCTCATTCGGCCTGATCCAGTACTTGTCCAGAAATTTCCGGTCCAAACCAATGCGGTAAAGCAGAATCTTATCGTTTCCGGCCAGTTTTTCCGCCTCATCAAGGCATTCGAGCAACGCGGTTTTTGCGCCCGGCATATTGAGCAGAGTAGGACGGCGCTGGTCGCCGGTCGGATAGCCCATGCAGTTGGTGTTGTTTTCCCAGAGTTTGCGCCGCAGGTCGTGGTATTTTTTCATGGCTGGATAAGCGGCACCATAGTATTTGCCTTCGGCATCGGCAATAAGTTCGTTTACGTCCAGATCAGGATTCCAGAGCAGTTTGCCGGTAACATAAAGCCACTGCCACATCGATGGAAAGACATCGGGACGCGGATCGTCTTTTCTCAGGCCGGCGAACCTGCTGTCCTCGAAGGGCGCTTCCTCTTTCCAGCCTTTGATTCCAAGTTTTTTATAAAGCTTCAGGTCGCGGGCCTGCCCGCGTTCATGCGGGACATATAAAGGCGGAGTGGAAGTAAAGTATTCATAGGTGAAAATGTTGCCCGAAAGCTTCATCCACTCCTTCAACAACGCCAACAGTTTAGTATTACGCATACAGTTTGGATCATCAAGCGCGTGCCCGTAACATCTTCCATGAATACAAAATTGTATCAGCATTCGCGGATCGTATTTCACCTGTTTTGGAAGATTTCTATAGGTATGGTATGCCCATACCCGTAGTCTGGCATCGGGTTGCTCCGAATAGATTTTATCGGAAATTTTTTTGACAACCTTATGAAAACGCGTTGAAATATTCAAATAATTGTACCTGGCCGAATCGTCAAGCCTGCGGCACTCCGGACACTCGCACCACCCCACCGAGGTGTCGGTCATTCCAAAAAGAAAGGAATAGCGGTCGTTGCCGTATTTACGGATGCGGTCAAGAACATAGCTCGCAACCAGATCTTGCACGCCAGGGTTGCTTATACAATATTGGTAACATTTATGTCCGCCATCGAAAAGCGTCCTTTTATTGTCGAGCATGGTGAAATATTCCGGATTGGTACTGAAGTATTTGTCGGCCGGAATCGCGTTTGAAAACGTGGTATGCGCGCCCTCTCCAAGTATATGGTCAACGACGCGCGGGACAAAGAATTCCTCGAACTCACAGGTTTTATCGGGACGCATTCCATAGGGAGGTCGAATCTGGAAACCATTGCGTAACGCCCAGATGAAGCCATTCCGCGGTATGACATTCCACACGGAACCGGATTGATCCAGTACACGGTAGTCGAAAAACGGTTCACTTAAAAGCTCGAAGTCGTCAAAACTGATACGGGATTTTTTAGGAACATATTCCCCGCTGTCAAACTTGTCGGCGGGTTTAAGCCAGCGCACGCCAAGTTTGCTTTCAATAAAATGGTAGACCCCGTAGATCTCGCCGACCTTTTTCTTGCCGACTATGTACAGGCGATTCCCCTGAACCCCGATATAGAACGAATCCGCCTTTTCGGAGTTCCGGAGTTTTTCGGCGATGTGTTCGGGAATATTTCTCAAATCGTCCAGCGTGCCGATAATGATTTGTTTTTCGGCGCTTGTGTTCCCTTTGACAATTTGCATTCGTCTGCCGGATATCTTCTGAACATAATCGGCAAGCTCCTTAGCCGCCAGCTCAGTGCTTTGCTCGGGGGTTTCAGACAGGACTATCGGCGGCAATTCTCCCGCTCCAACCAGCTCGAAAGCCTTAAGATTCAATGATAAAACAAAAAACACACCAGATATCGTCAATAATAAAACACGCATGCTTGCAATTCCTTTATTCATTACCCAGATTCCTCCATGATTTTTTCAGTTAATGTCATTTTCTCTCTGTCTTGATTATTTTCATCCGACCGCATTGTTTTATCCTTACTAAAGCCGATGATCATTAAAAAACATATTCCACCCATACGCGGGATTTTTCCTGAGATAACCATCCCCTATACCAAGCGTTGTTCCAACTCCTACCGGAGCCGCCGGAGCAGGAACCGGCACTCCCCCGGCACGACCGTCTGCGTACAATATCCTAATCGAGTTTTCGTGCCTGAATCCGTCGGGAATGTTCGCGGTGCTCGCGGCTGAATAGCCGGCAACCAGATGTGAACCACTGGAATTAGTGAAACTCTGGCGCGAATCCATCATGACATATTGCCTGGATGGGACGCTGCATCGCCTGAGATTTATAGGAATTGAAGTGGTTTTCAGTATTGTAGAAAGAATATAATAGTTGTAGCCATAATCAGAGTAACCCTGCACTCGCAATGCCCCGTCAACCGCCGATGAAGGACAATACAACATTTTGTGAGGCAGGTAGTTAAGGCTTTTACTCCGCCAGAATGGAATGGCATCCGGATGTGAAGTGAAGCCCCATACCCAGGACTGACCAAGCATGTTGTGAGGCGGAAAATAATCGCTGAAATCATTGTGATACATCTGCAT
This sequence comes from Victivallaceae bacterium, assembly GCA_018400135.1. GTDB lineage: Bacteria > Verrucomicrobiota > Lentisphaeria > Victivallales > Victivallaceae > M55B135. The sequence goes on along the minus strand of JAGYNC010000152.1, from coordinate 1,604 downwards.
GGCAATTCCAACCTGCTTGAGGTTGCTGACGCACTGTATACCTTTCGCCGATGCTCTTGCCTTGTTCAGCGCTGGCAACAACATGCTTGCCAGAATTGCTATGATAGCAATCGTAACCAGAAGTTCTATTAAAGTAAAGTCCCTAAGCAACAACAGGTTGCGTCTTATCGACTCCGGTTCATCGATCACCCGAACTTCACTTGACGACCTCGAATTATCCACGTAATAGCGCTGGTACATATTGTACTCCTTTCTCATAGAAATATGAGTTTGCCATTTTCCGGTTTCACGCACATCCTTGCAGCATTGCCAGTTGAGGCACAACTGGTCACAAGTGTTTTTTGCCTACTCGTTTGCCTAGCTTCTCCGGTTTACTACGCTTCCTCCTTGGCAATTGTTTTTTTCAACTCCACATTGCCGTATTTTTGTAATTTCGTCTTGGCGGTTTCATTCAACTGCCCACTTGCCGCCGCTACCGAATCCCTGCTAATCAGTCGGGAAGGCAGGAGATAGCGATTATCGGAAGTAGGAACAATATCGGTATTATGGCTAAGCAGTACCCGCAAGGCAGTACGTCCTATATCTCCGAATGGCTGCGCTATTGAAGTGAGCGGAGATGCGGCACATCCTGCCAGTAGAGTATTACCGCAACCAATTACGGATATGTCATCCGGAATTCTCAACCCCAGCCGTATGGCAGAGCGTTCCACCAACATGGCCCAACTGTCGGAAATACAGTAGAAAGCGGTCGGACGATCAGATTCCGGCAGCTCAAGCATGCGGGCTATCTGTTGTTCGGTGCCCTCTTGACTGTTTTCACAAGATACTAGTTTTGGCGATGCCACTACGCCAAAATCGTTCAGACATTCCAAATACCCGGCATGATGTTCTTTTTTATAAACGTGGTCATGCTCGGCGCATACCAGCGCTATCCGTTGGTGCCCCAGTTCAATAAGGTGTTTCACCGCCATGTAGGCACCATCATGATTAGCCGAATTTACGGCAGGAAAGTGTCCTTGGGAATCTTCATAGATGTACAGCAAATCAAGCCCGTGTTCAAGACAAAGTTCAGCAGTTTTCAGCCGCTGTGCTTTGTCAACACTCATCGAAATAACACTCTTTATTTGATAACTGAGAATTTGATTGAAGGAACCATCAAGATTGTCAACCGGATATATTTTAATCCCGTAATTAAGCCGTGAAGCCTCTATTAATATTCCGGCTAATACCGCGCTGTCATAATCCGCTGTCTGGATCTGATCAAAACGTCCAAGTACTGCCGCAGTCCGGGTAAAGCCGGTTCTCATCGAGGCAGCAAGTTCATTGCGACGATAGCCCAAATCCCGAGCGGCACGGATAATCTTGTCGCGCGTTCCCGGACGCAACTCCATCGCTCTGGGATGTTGCCGAAGAGTATAGGACACCGACACAACGTCCACTCCGGTTAATCTGGAAATGTCTTTAAGCGTTGTTTTCATGAAACCTTTGTTTACCTTAACGTTTCGGTAATTAATTTAATTATAACATTCATTCATCAATTTGTCAATAGCTGAAAATAAAAAAAACAGCAGAAAATATCCATTAAGGGTAAGGCCTCACTCTTT
>JAGYNC010000151.1 GCA_018400135.1 Victivallaceae bacterium | reverse complement strand
GCCGACGATTTTTCTCCCGATTCAGACGAACATATTCTGTTTTATTTGTCCACCATTAAGAACATAAAAGACAAGCTGAAAGGATACGACCTTTCAGGCATTAAAGACGAAAACAATTATCTTTTAAAAGAGGAAAAGACCATCATTTTTTTCTCAAACTATTTGAGGCGAAGAGGGTCTTTTTTTGCCTTTTTTTCAGAAACGACCTTGACTTTTCGTGGAAAATCTGACCCCGATGCCGTATTCTGATTTTACCCGCTCCAAACGCGAAAGAGCCGGAAAGTTTTCCATTACTCCCACTCAATGGTTGACGGAGGTTTATTGGTAACATCATACACCACGCGGTTGACACCTTTGATGCCGGTGGCAATTTTCCCGGCTGCTTCAATGAGGAATTCCACCGGCAGCGGCACAACTTTCGCGGTCATAAAGTCCTGTGTCTGGACAGCGCGCAACGCGATCACGTAGCCGTAGGTGCGCGCGTCATTGGCAACACCTACGGACTGCACGTTGGTAAGCACCGCGAAATATTGATTCGCCTGTTTCGCGTATCCGGCGGATTCCAGTTCTTCGCGAAAAATGGCATCAGCTTCGCGCAAAATGTCCAATTTCTCTCCGGTAAGTTCGCCGATGCAACGTACCGCAAGTCCAGGGCCGGGAAATGGCTGCCGATCGGTGATAACCGGCGGCACCCCCAAGGCTTTTCCGACTTCTCGGACTTCGTCCTTGAACAGATATTTTACCGGTTCCACAATCCCCTTGAAAGCGATACGTTCCGGCAAACCACCCACGTTGTGGTGCGCCTTGACCGATTTGCCACCGTCCCAACCGCTTTCGATGATATCAGGGTAAATCGTACCCTGCACGAAATAATCGAGTTCGCCTAATTTGGCAGCCTCTTCCTCGAATACCCGAATAAACTCCTCGCCGATGATTTTTCGCTTGACTTCTGGATCGAGCACTCCCTTGAGTTTGGAAAGAAAACGCGCTTTCGCGTCAACCGACACAAGATTGATACCGAAACCGTCCTTAAAAACCTCAGATATTTGGCGCGGCTCATTCTTGCGCATGAAACCGTGATCAACAAAAACACAAGTCAACTGTTTACCAACCGCCCGGTGCAGCAGAGCTGCGCATACCGAGGAATCAACACCGCCGGACATGGCCAGCAACACCTTGCGGCTGCCGATCTGCGTTCTCAGTTCGGCAACTGTCTCGGTTATAAACGCATCCATGGTCCAGGCCGGAGTCATACCACACTTGCCAAGCAGAAAATTCTTCAGGGTAACAGCATCGCACGGGGATGTCATCAAATCGAGCGAAGGCAAATCAATTTTTGCCGTTTCTGCGGGAATGGCACGTTGCAACGTACGTTCACCGCAAGCTTCGCCACGCTGAAGGATCAACGCTTTCGGGTTTAATGCCAGGATTTGTTCGACCGAAGCCGAATACGGCAACACCTCGCAGTAGATATTGAGTTGACGCACGGCCTTTGCCACCATTTGCGCGTTGATTGAGCCGAAATCCAAAATGACCAGGCAATCATGGTTGTTCATCATCTGACATCTCCCTTAATTTTTGTTGAACTGTTGCAAGAAAAACCGGCCCGTAAAAAAGCCGATTTGATAGATTTTCGTAAATATTATTCATGGCTAATTTGTTTTGGCAAAACCGACATGCCGCCGGGTTCGAGCGCCTTGCGGAATTCCGGGTTATTGAAGAGGTGGTCAATGGCCTGTGTACAGTTTTCGACGAATATACTGTTGATGTTTTTAGGCGGCCTTCTGATAAAGCTACGGGACCATGCCTGAAAAACCCGACTGCATTTACCGGAAGAGGAGTCGTGATGAGCCGATGGCGGTTGACGCACCTCCACCAGAATCAGCAGGTCTGAAGCATATTCATCGCGCAATCTGGCACTGCGTTGGAGCACAAAAACCGGTTCTATAACCCGATTTACCTTTAAGAGATCGTTTGCGGTTGCATTAATATTTGTTGGTTGCAAACCGTAACCTTGCTTGGTCAGCGCCGCTTCAAACAGTTTCTGCAACAGTTCCGGCGCGCTATGCTGATGATCGTTAAAAACAGCCTGAGTTTGTGGAACCGCAAAGGGATTCTGGTGTGGTGTCAAAAATGGACCGAAAATGCCGGTAGCCATCAGCCGTTCCTGATCCTGTTCCGGGACCAACTTTAATTTTTTCACCAGACAAATAGCGGAACAATCGTATGCCCGATCTTTTTCTTCATTGTAAACGGGTAATGAAACGAGGTTGTCTCTGGTCAGCTTACTGCGACAACCGGCAAAACAGATTATTGCCGCCAGGGCCAAAAGAACAATATTTGTCTTCTTCATTTCTGGGCAGCCTCCGGTTTTTGCTGCTTGAAAATAGTACCGCATAATTCGCTGTAGCCTGTCTGCCAGGCTTTAAATCGCGCGGTAACCGGATAACGCTGCTGTCCACTATGCTCAATATAGTATAGTACTTCCTTGGGCCAAATTCCGTTGGTCGCGTTATATTGCCGGTATAATTTGTCCGCGGCCAGTTTTACTTGTGTTTCATTGAAAACCGCGCTATAGCCTTTGTCGAGGATAAGCCGCATGAAAACCAGCGGCGCGTCAGGAGAGTTCACGCCGGTGGCTGACGGTTCGTCATAAAGCACCACCTGGCGGGTGTTTAGTGGGATATCGGCGTTGACCGCAACACTGAAAGGACGAGTTGCAACTAATTCAGCATTAGTGAACAACAGCGCCCGCAACTTATGCTCTCCCGGCTCCAGTCGCATGGATGCCAGCACAAAACGGTCCGGCAGATTTTTCCAGTGTCGGACATCAGCAACCGGATTCATCGCGTAGCTCACGCCATGCGCAAGCAGACCGGCACCGATAACACCAAGCCCGACATACGGATTAACCGCTGCCGCCGCCACGCCGGCACCAAGCAGAATATTGCCGGCAGTCTGAGTGCCCCCTTTCAGCGCGGCCTGGTCGCGAAGCACATTGTCCATCACACGTCCGCCGCGAGTCGTTGCCTGATAGCTGACATCACCGATATAGCCACAACAAAGATCGGAAACAATATCATCTCTGACAACTGCAAGTGCGTCAACTGTTGAACGACCAGGCAAAATCATTCGTTTCTCGTTATATTCACCACCAGGCAAAAGCGAAGGACCAGTGCCAACCCAGAAGACCAGTAGAACATTACCGTCAGTATCCGGTAATCCGCCGCTATCGCTTTCTCCCTGACTTCTGATGCCGAGTGCTCGAACTGCGGCATTGCGCATGCGTTCAGCGTCTTCCGCGTCGCCCCGAATTTGGTGACACCGCGAAGCAAGAAAATACAATAACGCGTGGTCGGAACTGTGTACCTCACCGGAGCTGTCAGCATCATGGAGCAGGCCGCTTTTACAGCAGGCAAGCGCGTTATCAACATCGCCTTCATTGAGAAAGAGCAAGGCCAGAATGGCATAGAGCGAGGAGCGTTCGTAGGGCTCTCCCTTATAAACTTTTTTAATCTCTCCACCAAACAAACTTGCTGCTTCGGCCTCGGCTTTCGTGTCGAACAGCAATTCAATCATGCCCTGCGCCTGCATCAGGGTTTTTCTGGCTTCCAACGTCCGCCCCTGAGCAATATAAATCGCACCAAGCTCGGCGAGATAAAGTGGACGGCTGACAGTGTTTTCATTGGTGAGTTCAAGCAGTATTTTTTCAGCTTCCTCGTAGCGACCCTGCCGGAAAGCGATGGCAGCGGTTGTGGCTCGCTCCTCCATCTCTCGAAGTTCGGATTCGGATTTGACGGCAATGGAGTGCGAACCGCTGACACAACCGCCAGCGGCAAATATTACTAGTAACGCAAAGCAAAAACGATGCAGCATTTCGGATTACCTTGTTCTTGTAAATTCGTGTAATTCGTGGATAGCCTTTATTTTCCTTCTTTTATCTCCTCCGGCGCGCATCGTGCGCAAGAACTTACCTCAAGCTTCCAACTTGAGAAGAGAAAACGCAAGCAAGGATGCTTGCAATACTCTGGCGCATTCCGTGCACGTCTTCGAACGGCATGGAGTACCGTCCTCCATCGCCCTGCGACCAGTACTATCGCGGCGTTACGTTGTCGCCGCCGCACGGAGTAGCTTGCGTTCTCCGAACGCAAAGAGCACAAAGAGCATCTCTTATCCGGGATTCGTTTCATGCGCTCGGAGAGCGCATACTACTCAGGCTTGTTCGCCCAATCCCCGATCCGTATTTCCGCGCGACCGTCAAGTAGTCGCAGGCGTAGCCTTACGCCGCGATTTTATATTCTTATCGTTGTTGTCGTAATCCAAGATTCGACAAGGAATTTCGAGCATGGTCTAATTGGTGGGGGCTTCTTCAGACAGCACCACCTGATAACTTCTGGCGGTTTTCACCGGACAGACAAAACGGCAGTCGACCAGCTCGCCACGCTTTATCACGAACTTCTGACGGTTAGTGCGATAAACCGCCGGACCGGACGGGCCATGTCCCTGCATCGGCGTTTTATAAAAATTTGCTTGAGCCATAATCACAATCTGCTCGGGCGCGGTTCTGGCAAAATTGTACCAGCGCACCGGTCCGCGATTACGGACACCCAACTCAACCACCATCTGTCCGGCCTCATTCACCGTGCCGCGTTCATAGGTTATTTCAATATATTCATTAAGCGATTCCGAACCGAAAAAGATGGTATATTGGCCGGGACGCACAAATACCGTACTCCCTTCAGACGCAAGTTTTTCCCGATCCGCCTGATAGGGTTGCTGAACTGAAGTACAGCCGGTAATCAACAGTGCAATGGTTGTAATCGACAATATCAATACTCTCGAACAATGCGCCTTCATCATGGTGTCACTCCTTTGTAAAACTTTTCGAGTACGAAAAGTTTTAAAATGGTTGTTTGTTGTTATCAAGTTGCAAGGTCAACCAATCACTGATAGACAATACCGGCGTTGGTCAGGCGCTTGGTTTCGTAGCCATCCTCCCAAAGAGTTTCATTGCTTACCGGATCGGTTAAACGTACGGAAATAAGCAGGTAGTCGGAAGCCTTGCCGTCTGCCCGTTGCGACATGGCACCGATTTCACCTGACAGAATAAAATCAGCCCGCTCCAGATTCTCGGTGATTTTACGGTCTATGAGAAAGATTTTTTCGTAGACTGCCAATTTATTTTCCGGCTTGACCAGCATAATGTTGAGGCGTTTATTCACATTCGGATTCGCCCGTAGCGCCGGGTTGCTGATGATTTTCACCAATTCCGATTCACGCTGGATGGCAACTGAGTCATTTACCAAAACACCACTTTTGTTGCTGGTTGCCGGAACCCTCCCGTCAGTAAGATCGAGTGATTGACCCCGTTTAACCCGGTCTTCAACCACCTGAATGTAATTGGCAATATTGACAATGCCTTCAGCCTTCATGCTCTCGGGGATAAACTGTCCAGTCAAGTAGTAGTCGGCACCTTCTACCGCGCCGGGCATGAGAAACTGTACTTTCCCATCTCCGGCTTGAACAATCTCGCTGCGCAACATGGCGGTAAAACTGTCCGCGTTCATATTGACTAGATTGGTGTTGATAACCGGAATAACCGCTATCTTTACCGGCTCTTTCGCGTTGCGCACCAGACTGCCAGCCGCGATTTCCGCGCCAAGTTCCTTCAGGGATTCACGCACGGCTTCTTCCTGGCGATTAACCAGCATCTCACGACGTACCTTCTGCACATTGGCGCTTTGGGACATAAACCGCACCTTTCCCGCGCCATATTTGTTCAAGTCCTGACGCAGTCGCTGCATGAAAATATTGCGATCCATCGGAAAGCGTGAGTTGTTCTTGAAATCCGCCACAGCAATACGGACAACACCATCCTTATGATTAATTTCCGGCAAGGCCAGGATTTGCGGCCCCATAGTAGCGGCAATAGTTCTGACATCGCCGCTGGTAACGGCCGCGCCCATCGGATCGTCGTCGGGATCAACCTGAACGCTCCTACTGACCTGTGGCGCGACACATCCCGCGAGAAAAAACACTGCCACCGATAATGAGGGGAAAAAATACTTCCTGAACATAATAACCTCCGATGATTTGTTGATGGAGCCCGTTGCGAAACTTCGCGCGAACCGCGATGGATTGTTCCAACTGTCTCGCTAATATAATGGTTGTTTGACAGAAAAGAAATACAAATCTCTTTTTTACTTCAGGTTGGCGACGTGCTGTCCGCCGTGGCAGACTGGAAAAACAGCGTTAGGTCTGGAGATTTATCACACAAAGGCACGGACGCGCATGAAACGGGGACGGGGGAAACGTTCCAATCGTCAGCCGTTTTGGAGCTTGGCGGACAATCCCGAGTAGTATGCGTTCTCCGAACGCATGAAACGAATTCCGACAGGTGGTGCGGTTCGCGTTCGCTCTGCGATATGTGAAAAATTTACAATTTGCAACTCGCCGAAATTACCATATATTCTTTTCAATCCAGCGCAAAAGGTAGGGACTCGCTCTTTGGGTGGGGTCGAGCCCCGTCCCAAAGAAAGAGCGAGGCATTGCCGAAAAAGCGGTGCCGTCCGAAGAGTAGTGCCGCGTTTCGATGAAACCGGCACCGGCGGCGCGTCGACGCGGAAAAAC
>JAGYNC010000150.1 GCA_018400135.1 Victivallaceae bacterium | reverse complement strand
AGAACACAAGGCTGTGTAGTATTGACCCCGAACCAAAGTATGGCAAAAAATAAATGCTTTTCCCCGGGATTTATTGGGGGAATTGCGGTTCTGGCGGTTCTTTGGATTGGCGGTGATCCTTAGATATAGTATCCATAGGGAAGAAAACCGTGAAGCAAACACCGGAAGGCGAAGATTCCACTTCGACGTCCCCTCCGTGAGCTTCGGCAAATTGTTTAACAATGGCCAAACCGAGTCCGGTGCCGTCGCTTTTGCCATAAGTAGTGAAAGCGTCAAACAAACATTCCCGCATTGATTCCGGAATTCCCGGCCCGTTGTCACTAACTTCAATACCAACGCCATTGGCAACGTTTTTCATTTTTAGAGCTATTTTTGGAGAGGAGCAACAGTTTTCGGTCAGAGATTCGGCGGCATTGCGCAGAAGGTTGCTGATAATTCTACAGATTTTGGAAAAGTCGCCATGAATTGTCAAATCCGGGTCTACCTGAACTTGCACCCGGATATTATGTTTATCGAAGATTTCTTCACTGATTGCAGTAATTTCGGCTAATAACCTATCGCGGTTCAACGGCTGTTTCTCTACCGCTTTGCCGCGCGTAAAATCAAGTACGTCCGCAATCATTTTCAGGCACGTCTGACTAGCTTGACTGATTTGCTCCAAATAATCCTTGATAACTGACGGTGAATTTTCATTTAGCGCGATTCCCGCCAGACCGGAGATAGCACCGAGATAATTTTTCTGATCGTGACTGAGCATGGAAATAGCCTGACCGACGGCTGACAGTTTCTCTTTACGCAGTAGCTCTTCCTGTAAATCGATGTTGCGAATTGTCGCGGCCGCCTGTTCCAAAAACAACCGTACCAGATAAATCCGTTCGCGGTGGACAACTCCACTACGCTCAAACAGCGTGATAATGCCGTAGGCTTCCAGTTTGAAAAAGAGCATATCACCGAGCTCATAGAGTTGATTATCCGGTTGTTGAGGAACGCGTTCCAAATATTTCCCGGCAATATCCGGGTTTGCCAGCATACCGGTAGCTACCAGTATATCGTAATGATCGTTGCGCCTGATTGCCAGTAACGCGGACTGACACCCGAGAATTTCCGAAACCTGACTCAAAATATTTTCTAATAACTGATCAAGATGCCAATGTTTGGCGCGGATTTCAGAAATAACGGTTATCAGGTCTTCGAGATTCCGCGACTTATTCCATTCATAAACCGATTTGGTGGCGATCTGTTGGATTTCCTCCACCGAAAAAGGTTTGCAGTGATAAGTTACGTTGTTGCCCGCACGTTTTACTATCTCCTCAATGGAATGATCGCTGTAAGCAGTAACAAAAACAATTTCCGCGCGTGAATCCAACTGGCGAATTCGGGTTGCCGTTTCCAGTCCGTCCCAGCCGGGCATTCGCATATCAACGAAAATAACCGCATAAGGGAGTTCTGCCGCACAGGCACGTTCAACCAATTCCAGTGCAGCTTTACCCGAAGGTGCCTCGTCCAACTGGAATTCGATAACTTCCGGAGATTTTCTTGCTGAAACATCAGCTTCCCCACCCAGTAAGTCAGACATTGCGGCATTCAATTCATTGAGAGATTCTTCACGTTTGCGATCAGGGCAAAGAATTTCTTTAAAACTGTCTCGAATAGACTCTTCATCATCCACTACCAGAATACGTGTATTAAATTCTTTCAACATAATAATAACCTTACCTCAATGATTTTTAAGATTCACTTTTTTCGAAAATCAATTAATAACAATCTACTACTTAGAATCGTTGTGGGAAAAATTCTTTTCCGGAACAGCGGCCGGCAATTTAATGCGTACTTCGGCACCCTGTCCGGCACCTTCACTGATAAGAGCAATAACACCCCCGTGCGACTCTATCACCGAGCGACACTGATAAAGGCCGATCCCCGAGCCTCTGCTTTTTGTTGTAAATCCATTCTCGAAGATTCTTTTTTTCAATTTAGGCTCAAAACCAGCGGCATTATCTTTGATGCTCAGTACGACTTGTTCTCCTTCCTGTCTTATCGCAATCACAATTTCTCTCCCCTCTGTTAATGGCATAGAATCAAAAGATTCTTCTGCGTTTTTCAACAGATTAATCATCACCTGAATCAACCTGGTTTTATCTCCCTTAACTGGTATCACCTCAGAGGGAAAATCCAAAGTTATTTTGATTTTTCTTTTTTCCAGAGATGCTCCAAGCATGGAAATGGCGTCAGCCACCAGTTCCCGTAACACAAGATTCGCAGACGCGTTCGTCCCTCCCGGAGTCGCATAAGCGCGCTGTAAGGAGAGAACATCGTTGATGTGTGCCACGATATTAGAAAGTCTCTTAAATGTTTCCAAAAACATATTCTGTCTTTCCACAATAGCCTGTCTGAGTTTTTTTGTAAACGTAAACAGTTTATGTGCTTTCTCCTCGCCCAAAGTCTGGCCGAGTGGAGATAATTCTTTCTCAATAGTCTGTTCAAGAACTTGTAGCGCTTGTGTTTCCGGCCATTGTTTATCCCGGAATGATTTTGCCAGCGTTGTACCGAGACTGGTCACGGCATTGCCCACATCATGCAAGACACTTGCTACCATCTGAAGTTTACCGCGGTGCTCTGCGTCTCTGGCGTTTGCTTTTTCCGCTTTAAGCCGGTCACTGATGTCCTTGAAATTTTGAATAATTCCGACAATTCGACCAGTTGCATCATAATAGGGTACTGAGGTTACAATACAGTGGATACTGCCGTCGACCGTCTTCTGCATCATATCTACTTCAACGCGCTCATTGCCCGCGATTGCCCGATGCATCGGACAATCTTCCGTTTCGCACTTCTCTGGATTTGCCGCATATTTATGACAGCGCTTACCCATCAGTTCGTCGCGAGAAAAACCGGTCATTAATTCAAATTGATGATTAACCTGAATCATTTCGTGCTGTTCGTTTAAAACCCGCATTCCGTCTCCACAGGACTCAAAAATTTGCCGCATCTCGCGTTCCGCGCGTTCACGCTCGACCAGTTCTCTGGCAATTTGTTGCTGTTCGCTTAAATTGCGATACGCGGCAATAAGATTTTGGGAAAGAACTACTTGTCCACTTATTTCCTGCAATTGCTGGAATTGTTTATCTGAGAATGGTCCGCCGTTACGATCATTTATTGCACATACTACCCCCACACATGTATTATCGTGCATAACGGGAGCTGCTATTAATGTGGAAACATCGCAAGTAAAATCAGGTGACAAATCCTGGGTGGAGGCGTCTCGTATCAGCAAAGGTTGATTATTTTGCGCGATTTCACCAATAATCCCTTCTCCAATGGCAATTTTTCGGACTCGCAATGACTCAAGAATGTATTTAGGTCTTGTTAATACATAATTTCCCGCGTGTTCACCCAGTGGATATCGGCCACAAACACCAGATGCAACCAAACTGCCGTTAATCACATCGTAAATACAAACAGACTCAGCGTCAATCAGGTCAGCTACATAGCGAGCCGTTGTATGCATGGCGCTATCAATATCTTCAATATCTTGTAACCCTTTTGAAAACAAATTTAGAAAACTATTGACTTCATCATGCTTCCGTCGCAACTTCCTGACCTGTTCCCGCAACACTTTGCCGCGTTGGATAAAATGAATAATGGCAACGCCGCCGCCGATAATGACAACAGCAATGACTAACCAGAGAATATTCATAGGCGAATATTTTCCATAAAACACCTTTAATTTAAAGTAGATACAAGCATTATGTAACTTCACTTACGAAAGTAAGCTGTATTGACGCAAATGTCAAAGCTAACAAGCAAAATTTACTATTTATGGACTTGATTTTTGCCGGATACGAGTATAATATCTTTCTTCATCATGTAAATGGAAAGCAACTGGAAGATACACATGGGACGCAATCAACGGATTCTAATTGTCGATGATCAGGAGGACTTGCGCGAACAGCTGGCTAAATTGCTGGTTAATCACGGACATCCCGGGAAGACGGCACAAGTAGTACAGAGTATGCGAGCCAGATTGATGGGGCTGGATGTGGCAACACCTGAAAAACCATCGAATTTGCCGAAATACGATATTGATGTGGCTTCTCAGGGACAGGATGCCTTTGAGATGGTTAAGGCTGCGGTGGAGAACAAAGCTCCTTACGCTGTCATGTTTACCGATATGCGTATGCCTCCCGGCTGGGATGGTATGGAAACCGCACAAAAAGTCCGTGAAATTGACAAAAATATTGAAATTGTCATCATGACCGCCTATGCAGATTACGGACAGGATGAGATATCCAGCGCGATCGGCACTCCTGAGAAACTGCTTTACATCAAAAAACCTTTTCAAGTTGAGGAAATTTATCAACTTGCGCTCTCGCTTACTGCAAAATGGAATTTTGAGGAACTTGAGCGTACTCGTCGCGGCTGGTTGGAAAATTTGATAAAATGCATCCGCAAGGTAAAATTGTGTGGCAGTGGACAGAATGTTCAGGAGGCTACCTTGGACTCGCTGCTGAGTTTCACCGGAGGAAGAAGCGGTTTTCTCGGAGTTCTGGATGAAACCAGTGGCACATGGCAGTTATCAGCGCATCGTCAGATAGGTGAAACGATGGCTGCGGAGTTTATCAAAACTCATGCTGACGAACTTAAAAATAGCGACACTGTGCAGAAGAATTTTCATGGACTTTTCCTTGTCCCGTTAACGAGCAACACGGTCAGCGCGTTTGTTGCTATCAATGACTCAGTTCCCGAAAATGACGCGGAATGGTTCAAGTTGTTGAATTTGCTGATGATGACTTCAAATGAGAATCTTGAAGCGGTTGCTTTTAGAAAACACAAGATGTCGATTGAGACAGGGACACAAAACCTGTTAGATATTATGCAGGAAATCCGCACTGACGCGCAAACATTGAAAGAGAAATATGTGCAGGATAAGTCCATCGATAGTGCTCTGCAAAAAATCGACAAAGCACTAGCAAGTATTAAGCAGCGCTGACATCATCGGCATTCCCATATCGTAGAACCTCTCTGATTTATCCCGTTTCTGTTATTTTATTCCTTCTCAGTTTTTCTGTCGATATTTTTTTTTGCATTGCCTTACTGAGCTGTTTGAATAAAGACAATATTACTCCATTAGAAGGCGGCGCAACAACAGAAGCGCTCTTGCCTGCGTGCGGATTCGCACCGCGACACGGTCTCCGCGAAACTGATGACATTCTGTTTTCGTTGTTGTCCCTACCCGCGCTGCGATATATACCAGTCCCACTGGTTTTTGTGGCGTCGCTCCGCCCGGCCCGGCGATGCCGGTCACGGCAATGCCGCAATCAGTATTCAGGAGACGACAAATACCCTCAACCATAGCCCGGGCGCATTCGGCACTGACCGCGCCGTATTGATCCAGTATCGCAGTCGAGACTCCCAGCAATTCCTGTTTAATCCGATTTCTATAAGCAACAACTGAACCGACAAACACGTCTGATGCTCCCGGCAGGTCAGTTATGGCGGCTGCGATCATGCCACCGGTACAGGACTCAGCTGTGGCAAGCAAATAACCGGCTATTCGGAGGCGTCCGCAAATTTCTTCAACCAGGCTCATTTGTCCGTTTGCAAGTACGTCATTGCCGAACAACCACTTCAATTCGCCGAGCTTATCCAGAAGTAGTTGGCGATCTGTTCCAGACAGGAAGACTTTCACTCCTTCAGCTGACGCGCAGTAAGCGGGTGTTATGGCCGAGTGTTGAAGTTGTGGTTCCACTTGTCGTTGAACCAGCGATTCGGCAGTGCCGGCAATCATGCAGCTGACGGTATATTCTCTGGTTGCAGCAAGCTGATCAATTAGTGGCAACAGAAAATTTTCCATCATCGGACAAAGCTCGGAAGGTGGTCCGGGCAGCAGCGCAACCGCATTTGCCCGGCAGCGGCAGTGCGTCAGGTCAATCCAGAGTCCGGGCGCGGTTCCAACCTGATTGGGCAACACCTCGGCGTGTTCCGGCACCATGGCCTGACTCAGCAGTTCCTGCGGGGGCGTACCGCGACCGCGTTTTATCCAAAAGTCAGTTAGGGCTGTGACCAGTTTTTCATCTGTATAGAGTTTGCAGCCGAAATACTCACAAACCACATCTTTAGTCAAATCGTCGCTGGTGGGGCCAAGTCCGCCGGTTGTGATAATCAGGTCGGCAATGGGTGCGGTTTGTGCCAATGCATCAAGTAACTCTTCACGTTGATCGCCGATCACCAGCGCGGCGGAAGGAGTCAGCCCGATAGCGGTAAGTTGATTGCCCAGATGGGCAAGATTGGTATTGACGGTCTGCCCTCGCAGTAACTCTGTGCCAGTGCAGATAACAGCTATTTTCATAGGACATCCAGTTGTTATTTATTTTTTTCAATGTATTTTCAAGGAATATTGTCTTGCTCGATGAGCCTGGAATTCCCCTAGCTCCTTGAAAATAATGCCTTGAGCTTGCTTTTCAAATTTTTCCACAAGGAAGAGTGTCCTGAATTCGTGAGAAATTCAGTGCGGGGCGAATGTGAGGCGGCAAAACGCTGCTGTATTGACATACTGTAAGTTGCAGTCAACGAAGCAGATGCGCCGCAATGAATTTCCCCGAAGGGTGAATTATCTTAAATTTTTTATTTAA
>JAGYNC010000015.1 GCA_018400135.1 Victivallaceae bacterium | reverse complement strand
AACGGACATTTCGGAGAACAGGTCGCAATGAATTTGCCCTTATAAAGGAAGGAGGACGGTAATCATGACTAACTCCCTGCTTTCTATTGTTTGTTCAATTATGTCTGATATGAGCATGAAAATTCCCGACCCGCGTCCGCGAAGTCGAGTGGAGCGCATGGGACTTGGATTACTTTGCGGCGACTCCCCCAAAACGATTACCAGCGCCATCGAATGGATCGAAAGGAGATTGGAGCGCTGACTACAGGTTGTTTTCTGAAAGATATTCCTGAGCGGACTACCGTTGTTGCCAGAATCCGCAAAAATGCACGACTTCGTGCAGTACTACCGAAAGAGAGTCGCACTGGAAACAGAAAATATGGTGCTCATCTGGCGAAACCGGAGGAAATGCTTGCCGATCCGAATATTCCAACACGTGAAATAACTATTACCGTTGGTGGGCGAAATCACACTATTAAACACAAAGTCATTGATAATGTCTGCTGGCCTAAAGCAACACGTGATACACCAGCTAAGATAATCTTACTTAAACCTCTTGGTTACCGATTACGCAAGGGAGGGAAGTTGCTCTACCGCCAACCGGGCTTTTTATTTGTGATAGGAGCTAAAGTCAGCATTGAAGATGCCATTAAAGCTTATCTGCTACGTTGGGAGATTGAAGTTTCGTTCAGAGATGAAAAGAGTATCATTGGCACCGGCAAAGCTCAGGTATGGAACAAATATTCGGTACAAAGAGCACCGGCGTTTATTGTTGCGTGTTATGCTGCATTGCTATTGGGCAGTATTCTTGCATTAAAAGACCGACGTAATGAACAGTTTGAACCGCTTGCAAAATGGCGAACAGATGAGCCACGCAGACCTTCCACCAGAGACTTGGTTCGTCTTCTTAGAAAACAAGCCAAAGAAAGAATATCTCAAATGCAAAAAACTGCATGTGTGGCCGCATAATAGTGGAATTTATGCCAAACTCCAGTCGCCGTATCATGCGATACGGCGCCATGTCGGATGACATGGCGAACTGTAATTACTTCAAGAACTCAGATGGTTTTTCCGGCAGGTCTTGGATTATAAAAGTGGTGGCAAGGGCCAGAATCGAACTGGCGACACAAGGATTTTCAGTCCTCTGCTCTACCGACTGAGCTACCCCGCCACCCGGGATTTTGGAAAGGACTTAGAATAGATACCATTAACCGCAATATTCAAGTTCAAAAAGCAAAAATAGTCAAAAAAAGATACGAAATAATTAGTGCCTGAACGAAAAATGTATTTTTCGTCGGCACCAATTATAAGTGCGCCATTCTGGTGCATCATTTTTTTGTTTTTTCCAAAAAACACTGTCGCGCGACGCAACACGTCCAATTTCGCGAAAATTCGGACACAACCCACCGTTTTCAACGGGCATGATATCACAACTTACCGGTTTTGACATTTGGGAGCCGTCTCTGCTTTCCTCTCTATACCTTTTTCGAGCTTACATTGCAATTGTTTTTCCGTAGCCTTGAGATTATACAAAACTCTGAAGTCACGAGGAGAATGTCTATGCGCAATCATAAATAGATCATATGCTTTTCCAAACTCGCCTTTGAGGTAGCATGCCAGTCCCTGGAAGAAGTAAGCATCGATGAGATTTTCGGGATAAATTATTGGCATGAACAGGTAGAATTCCGCAGCCTGTTCAGGTTTGTGCCGACGCAGAGAGATATCGCCGCAAGCAATAATAATTTCACGACAACTCTCATATGCCATTGATTTCAGTACCACAATCTCAGAAGATGCAATAATACGAGAAAAATATTCCCAAGCCTTGTCATACTGTCCACGCTTATGACAAACCAAGCCACCGATATAATCGCGAAAAAGCATACATGCTTTAATTTGAATTGCCGTAGGTTGGCGGGGCGGAGTTATCATGCTGGCATAGGCTAATGCCTCATCTAAATTGCCTTGATCTAACTCCCACTTGGCTCTGATTGCCAATCCGCGAAAGTTCGGATTTCCCGATTCGCTCATGGCTTGAACAAGGGTATGATTATCAGTCCAGCAACGCATATAAAATATGGTCGTAGACGCTATAAGGGTTGAATAGACAATTCCCATCGGCACCAGAAAAGCTTTTAGTTTTGGCAGAGCATTCGATATCAAGATGACGATTCTCGCCGCCCCGTACAACAAGAAAACAGATGGGATATAGCTGTACCTGTCTGCAAAATCAGTGTTACTGAAATCAAACAATCCCACCACTGGTGTCAACGTTATGACAAATCCCAGCAGCACTGGAACAATATCGTATACGATTTCCGCCTTGTATCTGGCATAGAATCTGTATAACAAAAACAAGAACACGACCGTGAAAGTTAACACTGTCAATACCGAGAACATTGTAAGCTCGTAATGGGGATACAATGGTGTCAAACCGTAGGGAAAAAATGTTTTACACAGGTACGACTGATAATTACTCGCTACTTTGAACAAAGTACGTGTCCAATTTTTTTCCGGCATCAACAAATCATTGGCAATATGATCCAGATATGTGTATTTAACAAGAATGTATGACAAGGCGATCGTTAAATACGGGGCAAGACTTGTGACATAGGTTTTCGCGATAATTTTCTTATGCTTACGCCAAAGAAAACAACCAATAACAGCAGGGATTGTTACGGCCATCGGTTTGGATAAACATCCGGCAACCATCATCAGACAGGAGGTCGGGCTGAACGCTTTACCCCGTCTGTCGGATTTATACCAGAGCAACAGGCTGGAAAAATAAAAAAAACCAGACATTACGTCCTTACGCTCCGAAATCCATACCACCGATTCGACACGCTGGGGATGAATCGCAAATAGCATTGTGACAAAAAACGCAACTGGCACCGACAAATTCAGAGCACGAAACAGGCGATATACAACCAGCACGGTCAAGCTGTGCCACAGCATATTCTGT
Organism: Victivallaceae bacterium; assembly: GCA_018400135.1. Lineage (GTDB taxonomy): Bacteria > Verrucomicrobiota > Lentisphaeria > Victivallales > Victivallaceae > M55B135. The sequence goes on along the minus strand of JAGYNC010000015.1, from coordinate 19,204 downwards.
AGATGATAACCAATGACATTGTCGCTCCATAGTGCATGATCGACCATGAAAGAAAGCATGGGAAGCGGAGTATAAAGTCCGAGAACAGAATTCGTGAACCAATGGTAGATGTTGAGCGGAGAGAAATCCAGTTGACGGTTGAAAATCACGTAGAAACCGTCGTCCATGTTCAAATACATTTCGTAGGAAAGAGAACCCGCGAACACTGTCCAGGTAATCAGCAACAACATGCCGGGTAAAAATAAAAATTCCGCCGGGGTCCTCGAACAAAATTTTGAAACCCACGTCGTTCTTGGCTGGTTGTTTGGCAAAATAGATTTCATGTTTTACATTTGAATGATTGCAGTGCCGTCTGATAGATGGTTTTAAGCGGAACCTGGCAGCTTGCGGCCAGCCTGACACAATCTTCAAATTCCGGAGAAACGGAAAGAGTTTTTCCGTTTTTCTTGCCAACCTTTATTCGCACCTTACCGTAAGGCGTTGCTACTTCTTCCATGTGACGTGCCAATTGATGCCGCAAAACCTGATACTCTCTCACCCCGAAAGTGGTGGTTTCTCTGAAAATAACCTCCAGTAAAACCTGCTTATCGGACTCTTGGCATAAAACCCCGAGAATAACGCCACAACGCTGTTTTTTCATCTGCGCCGGCAAACTCCAGACATCCAGCGCGCCGGCGGCAAACAATTGTTCAGATGCATGGGCAATGATCTCAGGCGAACAATCGTCGATGTTAGTCTCAAGTACTTGCAAAACATCAGGTTGCAACGTATCGTTTACGACTGTTTCGTAGATTACCGCACGCAATAAATTGGGACGGTGTAACAGGGTTCTTTGACCAAAACCAATACTGCTTGCAACCACGCTGCCGCCTGCCGCCGGAATTGATGTTTTCGGCCACATTGCCAGCAACGCCGCGCCGGTAGGAGTGAGCAGTTCGTATGGTTCATCGGTTGGTGTCGAGGACAAGTTGCCGCGTTTTAGCATGGCCAGAGTTGCCGGGGCCGGCAATGGATATTGGCCGTGCTGACAGGTAAAAACGCCCGATCCGGTGGGTAATGGAGACACCGAAATACCGTCGATTCCCAACAGATGATAGGCCAGACAGCAACCGACAATGTCCACAATGGAGTCAACCGCGCCGACTTCATGAAAATGCACATCTTCATCGGGCATGCCATGAATTGCTCCTTCAGCAGCCGCGAGTGCGCCAAACACCCCAATACTCATGGTTTTAACTGACTCGGAGAGCGAACTGTGTTCAATCAATTTTCTGATTGATTTGAACGTGCGATGTTCATGCTTGTGGTCATCGTCATGGTCGTGTTTGTGTTCATGTTCATGCTTATGATCATGATCATGATCGTGATCGTGATCGTGTCCACCGTCATGGGGGTGGCAATGTTGATGAGGTGACTGTTGTCCGACTACCACCGATGCTCTAATGCCGTTGCTGATACCGTGTGACGCATGGCCGTCGACCTTAATCTCAAACTTTTCTTCCGGCAACAGCCGGGCCAACTCAGCGTTAAGCTGACGCGGGTCGGCGCCTAGTCCGATCAGTGTCCCCAGAATCATGTCGCCGGACGCACCGCCAACACTGTCAAAACGTAATATTTTCATAACTTTATGCTGCCTTTTTTATACACTTAATATTTTAACACCACAAATCGTCGGCTCCCACGCAACTTGTAGAGTTAATTGTTTTACGACTCCTTAGAGGATTCGGGTCAACCCGGCTACGAAGCAGTTATTCATCACAATATGCTATAAACTGATATACCATTCAACTCTTTTCCCTGGTGATTGAATCAACGATGCTGGATACTCTTCGTCATGTTGATTAATAACATGCTGCACCACATCTATTTTCTCCTTTCCGCACACCACAAATAAAATTTTTTGGCTGGCGTTAATTACCGGCAGGGTAACTGTAATTCTATTACAGGAGATAATTTCAGTTTTTGGTTCAGCAACTCGTGCCACCAGAACTTTTTCAGTATCGTTTATGTATGGAGAATATGGCAACAAAGCGGCAACCTGACCGCTGACACCAAGCCCAAGAACTATTACATCAAAAACCGGCAGCCCGGTATCATTTTTCAAGAGAATGCCGCTGTTCAACAGTGCGGTGTATTGTTCAGCGCCATCGGAGTTTTCCGCATTAATGCGATGAACATTAGCGGGCGACAGCGAAGAAATATGTGATAACGAACGCCAGGCGCGTCCATAATTGCTTTCAGGATCATCTCCGGGTATACACAATTCATCCAACCAGAAAAGCTGAACACGTGTCCAGAACTCGGCGTTGCGGTACTTCTTCGCCAAGATTGCGAATAATTTGTCATTTGTGTGATTGCCGGAAAAAGCCAATGAACAGAACCCGCTGTATTCGATAACTTTACGAATCCGTTTCACTAATCGGGAAGCGGCAGCATCAAACATTGCTTCCCGCCGATTAAACCGATTGACTATTGATTCTTTGCCCATATCTATCCTACTCAAATTATAGTCTCTCTATCCGGTTCAAAAAGTTAAATGTTTAACCGGATAGAGTATACCATTTTAAGGCGGGCTTTCCCCGCAACCAAATCGCCGTCTCCCGCGCAACTTGTAGTGTTAATTGTTTTACGACTCCTAACCGGAAAACAAAAAATTTTTAATCCCGGTAAAAATAACCTGTGCCGCCAACCCGGCCAACACCAGGCCGGTAATTTTGCTCAACACCTGAATACCCCTGGAACCGATCAGTTTTTGAATAAAATCCGCGAGCAACAAAAGAATGCCGACCGAAACGGCCGCAAGTGAAATCCCACACGCATCAATCAATTTATCGCCCATGTTTCTGGCATCTCCACCCATCACCAATAGTGCGCCAATCGTACCCGGCCCGATAGCGTATGGAATTGCCATCGGAACAATCGCAAAACTGTGTTCCTCGTCTCCGGCATCACCATTATCGAGGTGCCCACCTTTATTTTTTCCTAAAACCAGATCAATAGCTGAAATCAGCAGAATAATACCGGCACCAATACGGAAGGCATCAATGGTAATCCCCATATAGGCAAAAACGTATTCACCAAAAAAATAAATCAGGATACAAATAACCAGAATTGCCGCTGTGGTTTTAAGTGCCGCCAACCGCTGCTTGCGGTGTTCCATTTTCGAAGTTGTGGCAATGAACATGGACAACACAAAGAAAGGGGTCAAAATAATAAAAATCCTAACCGACACATTGATGATTTCATTTATCACTATATTCTACTCCAATTTATTTGGGACGGGGTCAATACTACACAGCCTTACAGAGCACTAATCGTTCCTCCTCGGGTGTCGTAGCCTCGACCCCACCCAAAGAGTGAGCGATGTTTTTGTTGCTAACGCAACCCGACAGCCAGCCGCACTTCATTCATGGTTTCCTCTGCCGCAGCGCGCGCTTTTTCGCCGCCACGCCGCAACGTCTCCCAAACATAGTCAAGGTTATTTTCCAGCTCTTCGCGTTTTTGTCGCATTGGCGCGAAAAACTCCCACATAAGCTCAAAGAGCTCCTGTTTGGCATGTCCGTAGCCATAATTACCGGCACGATATTTGGCCTTCATCTCAGCCAACTGTTGTTCACCGGCAAACAGCTTATAAAGCGCTACCACGTTGCAATTTTCCGGGTCTTTCGGTTCTTCCAGTCCTTTACAGTCGGTAACAATATTCATAACAGCCTTGCGAATCGCCTTCTTGCTATCAAAAATTGGAATGGTGTTGTTGTAGCTTTTGGACATTTTTTGTCCATCCGTTCCAGGTATTATCGCCACGTGGTCAAGAATTTTTGATTTTGGAATTGTCAGAATATCACCATAAGTGGTGTTGAATCGAATGGCCAGGTCACGAGTGATTTCAACATGTTGCTTCTGATCTCTACCAACCGGAACCACATCGGATTTATAGATCAGAATGTCCGCCGCCATCAGCACCGGATAAGAAAACAGACCATTGTTCGGCATGAACCCTTTAGCCAGTTTGTCCTTATAACTGTGAGCACGCTCCAGCAACCCGACCGTGGCCATATTGTTAAGAATCCAGGTTAATTCGCATACCTGCGGCACATCCGATTGCCGAAAAAAAACCGTGCGCTTCGGATCAAGTCCACATGCCAAATAGTTTATTGCTAATTCGATGGTGCGCTTTCGCAACTCTTCGGGGTTTGGCGAAGTGGTCAACGCGTGATAATCGGCTATAAACAAAAAGGCTTCGCCCTGCTGCTGTAACTCGAATGCCTGTTGCATCATGCCGAAATAATTGCCGATATGCGGCACTCCAGATGGCTGAATGCCGGATAATATTCTCATAGTTTTAACTCCATTCGAAACAAATTATTGAGAGAGCGTTCAAACAATCAGCTAAATATACGAAGCTAAACGTAAAAGTCAAAACCCGAGAGTACTATTCCAATTTGTAATTCCTGGATTCAAATTACCCGATGGCATTTGCCCCTTTCTCGCCGGTGCGAATGCGGATGCACTCCTCCATCGGGAGAATGAATATTTTACCATCGCCAATTTTGCCGCTCCGCGCTCCGCGGATAATAGCATCAACGGTAGCATCCACGAACTCAGCGTTGACGGCAATCTCAATGCGTACCTTTTTGAGCAAATTAACTTCGAAACCGACTCCGCGATAGCTCTCGTGATAACCTTTTTGTTGGCCGCAGCCAAGTGCATTGGTTACGGATATCTTATACACTTCTTTTTCGTAAAGCGCCTGTTTAACCGGATTCAATTTTTCCGGTTGAATGTAAGCAATTATCAGTTTCATAAAGAAAAGTCCTCCGTTTTTATTGATTGGTAAATATTTGAAAACCGCTGTAGGCTTCATTGCCATGTTCGCAGATATCGAGACCGCGAAGTTCTTCATCCTTGTCTGCGCGAAGTCCGATCGTATATTTGATCAGATTAAACAATAGAAGTCCACAACCAAATGCCCACATAAATGTAGATAATACACCGAGCAGCTGAATCATAAAATCTGCCTTTGAGCCTTCCTTTAAGAAAAAACACAACGCCAGCGTACCCCAGGCACCACATAGTCCGTGGACACTGATTGCGCCAACCGGGTCATCGATCTTCAGCACTTTGTCGATAAATTCCACTGCCAAGACAACCAATACGCCGGCAACCGCGCCTATCAACAGAGCGCCTGCAGGCGTAACATCGTTACATCCGGCGGTAATCGCCACCAGCCCGGCCAACACTCCGTTGAGACTCATGGATACGTCAGGCTTGCGGTAACGCAGCCATGAAGTAATCATCGCGGCAATAACTCCTGCCGCCGCCGCCAGGGTAGTAATCATTGCGATATAACCGATATCAGTACCTCCGACAGTGGTTGAACCGGCATTGAATCCAAACCAGCCAAACCACAAAATAAATACGCCGAGCGCCGCCAGCGGCACATTATGTCCGGGAATAGGACGAGAATGTCCATCGCCGGAGTATTTTCCGGTTCTCGGTCCAAGGGTAATTGCCCCAGCCAATGCCAGCCATGCCCCACACCCGTGTACCACCGTTGATCCGGCGAAGTCTACAAAGCCCTTGGCTTCCAACCACCCCTCACTCAATCCGAACAGACTGGCCCACATCCAGTGTCCGCTGACAGGATAAATAATCATACAGATTACAGCGCTGTAGGCCAGGTAACCGGTGAATTTTGTGCGTTCCGCCATTGCCCCAGAAACAATTGTTGCTGCCGTTCCGGCAAAGACACATTGAAATAACCAGAACGTCCAATTCAAGTTAATTGCCGCAAAATCGCCGACCGCAAAATGAGTGGTTCCAAACCAACCACCGCCGGAACCAAACATCAAGCCGAATCCAACCAGAAACCACATCACGGTGCCGACCGCGAAATCCATCAGATTTTTCATCATGATATTACATGAGTTTTTCGCCCGCGTAAACCCACTCTCCACCATCGCGAAACCGGCTTGCATGAAAAATACCATAAACGCGGCAACGGCAGTCCAGACAATATTTAAATTGTTCTGTAGCTCTTCCATTCCCTTGCTCAGTGCTGTCGAATCCAGTGACTGCGCCGCTTCAGCCCCATAAACTGTCGTAGTCAGCATTACCGTACCAACCACAGCTCCTGCCGTCGCCAACTTCCTTAATTTGCTCATAACCTTTTTTGTCCCATGTTTATGATTTATGGAGTCGTAAAACAATTAACACTACAAGTTGCGTGGGAGCCGGCGATTTGATTTTCGGGTCGACGGCGAGGCGCATACCCGAGGGTATGTAACAAGCCGTCGGTACGAAAAGCACTCGCCGGAATCGCGCAGATGTAGTGGTTATTATTGAACGACTCCTTATGTCATTATGTTGCGTTGCCGCATCAATCACGAATGGCAGCATTCTTAGCAACCTTTATGCCATCATGGTTTATGTTTTAATTAATAGTTGGCAGTAAACATGTTACCAATAAATCAGGACATGCTGCTGCAAATAATAATATTTACAAAATTGTATACTATTGGCGTAGTAATAACCTTTTTGTCATTTTTTCGGCCTATGGCGAATGCAATTTCCTGCTTTGCTGAGTAGTATGCGTTTTTAGAACGCATTGAGGGGATCGGTCGAGGAGAACGGCGACGAGAAAAAAGAGTGAGGTGTTGCGCGCGGGTAGAAATAGCGCAACAAAACAGATTGGCATATTTGCATTCATCTCAAAAATGCAATATCGTGGTGATTCTGGCATTTTTCGCGAAAACCAATCTCTCTTATCTTTGGCTGGTATCTCTTATGATTTTTTTGCAATATCTGACTGACCTTTTTGATGGAGAGCTTGGACGACAAAGAAATACCGGCTTGATCAAGTGGGGATTTTATATGGATCACTTCCTTGATTTTATTTTTCTTTGCTCACTGGTATTTGTCGGTTATATGATTTCTCCGACGGGTCTGGGAATGTGGAATTTCGGACTACTAACCATGGCCGGCAGTTTTTTGGTCAACGCTTTTTTGCTGTTTGCCGCAACCAATGAATTTAAAATTTACCGTTATGGTATCGGCCCGACAGAATTAAGATTTATGCTGATAGTAATCAACACTTTCATAATATTTTTCGGCACAAGCCAATTCTCGATTCTCTTGCCTATTTTTGTCATTTTGAGCTCTCTTGGACTTGCCCTAAACACTTATCAAATTCACAAAAGACTCTGGGCAATTGATGTGAAAAACAGGGAATCGGTTAAACGATAACGGCAACGAGAACGGTTGACGATTGGTAAAACCGTCGTACGTAACCGCATTTTAGTAGCTTGCGTTCTCCGAACGCAATCAGCATCACCTCACGAAATTCGTTTCATGCGTTCGGAAACCGCATACTACTCGTTGCCCGTTCTCGTCGCTGCTCTCGTCAACCGGTTTTCAATTTTTAGGTTCGCCGGATACTGCTGGAAGCCCATTGTTGGGTGTTAGGTGTTAGGTGTTAAGTGTTAGGTGTCAGGGGGTAGTGAATGGCTGCCTTCCGTGGCAGCCGGAATTCGCGGTCGCGCAGGAGCACGACCCTCCGGAAGAACGGTTCAGACGGAGCGGAACTCAGTACGACGGATTATCGGTTGGAGGCTGGCGGAGAGACGGTCATCCCATCGTTGTCAGCGCAGCGGTTGTCGTAATTGTAATCGGGATACCCTCTCCATGAAAACAATGAGGATGGGAAAGCGAAATCAAAATCGATTTTTTGTTTACAACTTTACCAGGAGTAATGGACTTTATAGGAAATCTTTTTTTCTTCTCCCGGGGCAACCTGTACCCGGAATTCGATAGTACGGCTGTCGATTTTCCGGAATGGATCGGATTTCTCCGCGATCTCCCAATTCGACCAGCGATAAAGCCGTTCGATAACGCGTACTTCAACGGTATCTTTCTCTTTGCGGTTGCGCAGGGTTATCTCGAACGATTCGTCGCACCACCGGCGATGTGAATCGAGTTGGTAGTTGGTACGGACACGGCTGCCGACCAGATCGAAAGCGTTGCCGGTATAGATACGCAATGTTTCATCTTTCGGGGTATGATCAATCATGTTTTCGCCGGTAAACTCGAGACGCCCGTCATCATCCTGACGATAAAATCTGACCCGTCCGGCGGGCAGGGGGATACCCAAACCATTTTTTTCGTTATTCTCGATTTCGCGCATCACCCAGACCTTGGGATTGCATTTGATACCGTAACTACGATCATTGCGAATACTCTCGGGTGAATGACCGCGATAACGGTTATAATTGATCTGTGCTCCGTCATAAAGATACAGCCGCGTGGATTTGACGCCATTCACCCGGATAAACTCCACCTGTTTGGTCTCGCGATCGCGCAGTGTTACCGGACGGTGCAGGGTGTACAGGTGATATTCATCGAAGGACTTTTCAGAAACCGGCGGTGCTTTCATGCTGCCTGCGAGCAAAGACATTTCTTTACGGCGCATGAGGTTTTGATTTCCGGGCTGAATTTTACTGACATCGCCGGCCATCAGTTTAACGTGAGCATCGGCAAAAGTTTTGCCGCATTGATTATCCATGGTCACCCAGCCGACGATATCAATCTGGTCATCCTTTTCCGGAGAAGCCAGGTTGTAACTGGCTTCCCAGCTCATGCCGCCGCTGACATAGGCGAGTTCAGCAGTCAATTTACCGGGACGTTCCGCCTCCAATACCCAATGCAGTGTGGGCTTGAGAATCGAGTCATCTGTCAAGGCGGGAAACAACGGCTTTCCGGGCAGACTGAAACGAAGTTGTCCATCTACCTCAATAATAGGTTGACCGCCCGACGCTTGCGATGAATAGAAACGCTGTCGCATTGTATAGCTCTGACCGTAACGTTGCATCCCGGACTGATGCGGCACATAGCCGCTGCGAATAATCTTGCCGCGCACCACTTTGTCCTTGTCAACAAGAAACGCGATCTCTTTTCCCTCATACAGGGACAACAGCAATCCCTGGGAAACGGGGTCGGCACGGTAGTTTTGTTCGAGAATACGAAAGTTGTGTTTACCTTCGGGATCGCGCAGTATCACTGAATCGGGTTCCAGGTGTGCGGTTACTTCGGTTGTCTGTATCTCGTTTTCCCCCTTCTTCAAATCCAGATTAATGTTCTCCCGCACCACGGCGAAGTTCTGATTGTAGATGGTCAGACTGGCATCTGCTGCAACTTCCGTCATCACTGCCGACATTGCCACAATCCCGCCGATCAAATGCATGATTCCGTACTTCATTTTCCTGTCTCCCGGTTTGTTTGTTTTCGTTTCAACGAATAAAATTTTTCGATCCTCGTGCAATATTTATACCTTTATGGCATCAAAGGAAAATTACAACCTGTTAATTAGTGCCTGAACGAAAAAGGCTTTTTTCGTCGGCACTAATTATAAGTGCGTCATTCTAGCGCACCAGCAAGCAACCTGGGCTGGCATCTTTGGCTATTTCAACAACATGCAGTCGCCGTAGCTGTAGAAGCGCATTTTTTCTTTTTTTGCCAGTTCATAGGCGGCGAGAACATGTTGGCGCCGCGCGAAAGTGCAAACCAACATGAGAAGAGTGCTTTTGGGCAGGTGAAAATTGGTCAAGAGCATATCCACGGATTTGACGCGATACGGAGGATAAAGGAAAATATCGGTGTCCCCGGCGCGCGGAACCACGGCTCCATGTTCATTGCAACAACTTTCCAAGACTCTTACGGTAGTTGTTCCAACCGCGAGAATTTTCCCGCCCGCGTCATGTGTTCTGTTAATCATATCGGCGGTTTTGGAGGGCAGGACAAAGTTTTCGCTGTGCATACGGTGTTGGGCGGCATCCGGTACGCTTACCGGCTTGAACGTGCCGGGGCCGACGTGGAGGGTAACTGCGGCTGTCGCGACTCCCTTATTTTGGATTTGTTGAAGAACTTCCGGGGTGAAATGCAGTCCGGCAGTGGGAGCGGCGACAGCTCCGGGCGTTGCCGCAAAAATAGTTTGGTAGCGTTCAATATCGTCGATTTCGTCATCGCGTCGGATATATGGCGGTAGTGGCACATGACCGAACTCGGCTTGCAGTCGGGTAATATCCAAGTTGTCAAACTCAAGTGTATAGGATCCGTCATCAGATTTTTTGTTCACGGCACACCATACTGGCTTCGGATTGGTGCCGGGAGTACGTGGGATTAGTTGGAGTTTGGTTCCCGGCTGAGCGCGTTTCCCGGGTTTGAGCAGCGCCTGCCAACGTTTTTTGTCCGGGTCAAGGGTGCGCAACAACAGGATTTCAATTTTGGCGCCGTCCGGAATGCCGTTCTTGCGGCCAAAAAGTCTGGCGCTGATAACGCGGGTGTTGTTGAAGATCAAACCGTCTTCGGGCTGCAGATAATCAACGATCGCGGTGAACGGCAAAATTTCGCACTTACCGGTACGCCGGTCCAACACCAGCATTCTTGATGCATCGCGTTGTTTCATCGGATATTGCGCAATCAGATTTTTCGGCAAGTCGTAGTTGAAGAGTTCTACCGGTAGTTCCATTTAACTTCCTGTTTACCGCTGCCGCATCTGTTCACGCGCACGGCGCAGGATTGTCATTTCATCTTCACTCAGACTGTTGATGCCGGAAGTGGAAATTTTATTGAGCAACCGATCAAGTTCTTTCTGGCTGACCTGAGCGTCCACGTCAACCTGACTATCGGAGCTGGCATCTGTTTGATTATCCGGAGTCCATGGCCGCCAGGAGTTGCGATGCGGAATGGAAGATGCTTTTGAGGAGATGAATGACAACGGATCCCAGGCGATTTCACGACGCATAAAGAGTCTGACGTATAAATAACCGCCGAGAAACCCACCGAGGTGTGCCAGATGCGCTACGTTATCGCTGACAGAAAGTTGCATCATGATTTCTATGCCCGCGTAAACCAATACCAGTGTTTTGGTTTTCATCGGCACGGGAAAGAACAACATGAGAAACTGTTTATTGGGATAAAGCATGGCGGCGGCAATCAGTACACCGAACAGCGCGCCGCTGGCACCGACAACAGGAATATTGGAATGCCAGTTGAATAGAAGCCACAAGATTCCGCCGCCAATGCCGCTGATGAAGTACATTTGCAGGAAGCGCGATTTTCCCATTACCGGGGCAATCATGGTGCCGAAGAGGTAGAGTCCCCACATGTTGACAAAAAGGTGTCCGAATCCACCATGAACAAACATGCAGGTCAACAAAGTCCAGATGCGGAAATTTTTAATAGCCGGAGCGGAGAGTCCAAATTGCCAGAATACTTTTTCACTGCCAAGAAAAAGAAGAAAAATTAATACATTGATGCCAATCAACATAAAAACACTGTTGGTGCCATCTTGTCGTGGACGGTTGTTGCCACCGCCTTGCCAGCCGCGATTGTCGCGATTCATATAATCCCTGTCAGAAAGCATGGGAAATCCTGTTGTTGTTTAAGTTGCAATGAGTTTGCGATAAATGCCAAGTCGTAAGATGTAATATAGTCAGCTGAATCGAAAGTGCAATGGATTTACCGTATTTTTAGACAGGATAACAGGATGGAGAGGATGGGAGGGCGAATGCAGAATGCAGAATGGGGCGAGGAAAATCAAAAATGGGGAGGGGAGAGGTTAACCATTAATCTACACTAATGGGGACTAATGGGGAGGGGAAGGGGGGGAATGAAAAATTAGGAATTAAGAAATTGAGAATTATGGAATGAGGAGAGAGGAGGAAAGTTTTCCACACAATGACATAAAAGCGCATAAAACGGAGATGGGGTGAAGGGGTGAAAGGGAGACGGGGAGAAGGGGTGAAGGGGTGAAAGGGAGACGGGGTGAAGGAGAGAAGGGGTACGCCTGCGGCTACGACTACTTGGTTATCACACTGGAAGCGAGATATTCCCGGGCGAAGCCCGTGGAGGGCTGTCCTCCGTGGCAGCCTGAAATTAGGTTCCGACGGAGCGGAACCCTCCGCCGTGCTAAAGGCGCGGCAAATATGGTCAGGTCGAGACTTGAATATTAAATACCGAACACATTGGGAATCGGTCGAGGAGAACGGCGACGAGAGCGGACAGCGAGTAGAAACAACGTGAGGCGCTGCCAAGTATTACTTGTGCGTAGAGGGATTGACACCGAGTTTCTGGATTTTGTAGTGGATGACGCGCTGGGTGGTTCCGAGTTGTCTGGCAGCGGCGGAGACATTGCCGCGACAGAGTTTCAGCGCGTCCACAATTAGTTCGCGTTCGAAGGAGGCAACCAGAGTTTCAAAATCAGCATTTTTATCAGCATGGACGATGGCGGTGTTGGTGGCTTGCCCGGTTTGGAGAGATGGCGGCAGATTGTAGCCGTGAATCACGTCGTCTGTGGCCGTCAACACCGCGCGTTCAATACAATTTTCCAGTTCGCGAACGTTGCCAGGCCAGTGGTAGGCCATCATCATATTGATTGCCGGAGTGGAGATGCGTTTAATGTTCTTGCCATAGGTGCGATTATATTTTTCGAGAAAAAAATCAGCCAGCAACATGATATCCGAGCGCCTTTCCTGCAGCGTCGGCAGATGAATCGGAAACACATTGAGGCGATAGTAGAGATCCTCGCGAAATTCGCCGCGTGCCATCATGGCTTCCAGATTGCGGCTGGTAGCTGCTAGAATACGGACATCGACCAGGTTTTCCTGATTACTGCCGATACGTTGAAAGGTTTTTTCCTGAAGGAAACGCAACAATTTTACCTGCATCAGCGGGCCCAGGTCTCCGATTTCGTCGAGAAAAATGGTGCCGGTGTCAGCCGCCTCCATGCGTCCAACGCGTTGAATTGTCGCTCCCGTAAAAGAGCCTTTTTCGTGACCGAACAGTTCGCTTTCAATAAGTGTTTCCGGCAACGCTGCGCAGTTTACCACAACAAAAGGACGATTTTTTCTTGAGCCGGCCCGGTGGATTGCCCGGGCGACCAGTTCTTTGCCGGTGCCGGAACTGCCACGAATCAGTACGGTTGCCAAGCTGCTCGCCACTTGGGCGATCATGGCGTAGACTTCCCGCATACTACTGCAACTACCAATAATGTTACCCGGGCGCAGATTCTGATCCAACTCCAGTTTCAGCCGCCGGTTTTCTTCCAGGAGCTTTTCCCTTTCTTCCAGGTCTTTGAAGATAACTGACACGGCATCAGCCAGAATATTGGCGACAGTTTCCAGCAGGTGAAGATCCTGTTCCAGATCGGTATCCGGTCCTTTTTTTCTGTCAATACTCATAGTGCCGATAACTTTATTCTCATGGATGATCGGTACGCAGAGAAACGCGACGTCACGGACTTCGGCCCGGGCCTTGGTTCGATCCAGAAAACCGGGCTCACGCGCAATGTCTGGAATTATGATTGGTTTGCCCTGTTGTGCCACTTTGCCGGTAATGCCTTCTCCCAGGTGATACTTGCCGCGCTGAATCTCGTTTTCGCTTAAGCCGTGAGAAGCTTCGATGAACAAGACATCGCCACGACGCAGGGTTAGTGTTCCGCGCTTCAGCCCCATCTCCTGGTAGAGGATGTCCAGCACTTCTTTCAGCAGAGAAGAGATATTTTTTTGTCGCACCACCACATGGCTTATCTGATTAAGTACCGCCATCTCGATATTTTTAGTTTTGTCCATAGCCAACTTCCTGTTTGCCGCGCTATTACGATTCAATAACTTCATCGATTTCGCAACGATTTCACTCTGGCATTTCTTTCAAATCCAAAATTATCACATGAAAATCCAAAATTTCTATCATGGGGGAAAATGATACTCTTATGACACTAAAGTAAATTATTGCCTAATGCAAGTGATAATATGACAAAACTGTAAAATATTTTTTGTTTTATTTGGTGGCGGCAAAAATAGTCAATATGACATAAACTATTGGTGTTTTGGAAAATACGAAAAATTAATAAAAAACACAATATATTGTGGTTTTTTTATTTGCATCTTCAATATTATGTGGTACCCTTGATGGAAGTGCGACAACTGGCTGCGGTGATACCCCTTAAGGTGCGAGCAGGCGGCGAGTGCGGTTAAGCTAACAATTTTTATTCACGCGGGAGACGCGCCATGACAAAATCAGTATCAGTAATCAGCAGGATCAGGAAGCGAGACGGCAGAGTTGTTGACTTTGACCCGGAACGAATTACCATTGCGGCATCGAAAGCGTTACGTGCTGCCGGCACGGCAAATCAAAAGTTGGCCAACACTATTTGCCGGGATGTTTTGACGGAACTGGCGAATAAGGGGTTTTCTAAGGACGTTGTTCCCGACATTGAGCTGATCCAAGATTTGGTTGAGAGTTCTTTTATTAAACGCGGGCTGACTAAAGCTGGGAAACTCTATATTCTTTACCGCGCGCAGCACGAGAAAATTCGCGAAGGCCGCAAGATGATGATGGACGTGCAGGAGCTGGTAGCTTCTTACGTTGATCGCGAGGATTGGCGCGTGAATGAGAATTCCAACGCCGGTTATTCTTATGCCAGCTTGCTGAATCATGTCAGCGGCAGTGTTGTGGCCAACTATACGCTACAGCACATCTATCCTCAGGAGATTGCCGAAGCACACCACAATGCTGATTTTCATCTACATGACCTTTCCTGCGGCATTGTCGGCTATTGCGCCGGATGGAGTCTGCGCCAGTTATTGCAGGAAGGCTTCAGGGGACGCGAGGGGCGAGCAAGCGCGGCGCCGGCCAAGCATTTTGACACGGCTCTGGGGCAGATTGTCAATTTTCTCTCCACCCTGCAGACTGAATGGGCAGGGGCACAGGCTTTCAGTTCGTTTGATACGCTATTGGCACCATTTGTTCGATCAGACAATTTGCAATACAAACAGATCAAACAGAATGTGCAGCAGTTTGTTTTTGGCTTGAATATTGCCAGTCGTTGGGGACAGACCCCATTTACCAATCTGACTTTTGACTGGGTAGTGCCGGATGATTTAAAAGATAATCCCGTGATTGTCGGCGGCAAGTTACAGGAAGGGCAGTATTATCGTGATTATCAGAAAGAGATGGATCAGATAAACCGGGCATTTCTTGAGGTGATGAGTGAAGGTGACCGCGACGGCCGGATTTTTACATTCCCGATTCCCACTTATAATATTACTGAGGATTTTGATTGGGATAGTGATAACGCGCGATTGCTGTTTGAGGTAACCGGAAAATACGGCTTGCCTTATTTTCAGAATTTTATCAACAGCGACCTTAGTCCGGGCGATGTCCGTAGTATGTGTTGCCGGTTGCAGATGGATATTCGGGAGTTGCGCAACAAGACCGGCGGGCTTTTCGGTGCTGGCGAGCAGACCGGATCAATTGGCGTGGTAACTATCAACATGCCGCGACTCGGCTATGTTGCCAAGGATGAAAAAGAGTTTTTTGCCAGGCTTGAGAATTTGATGAAGCTGGCAATGGAATCACTTGAGATCAAGCGGAAAGTGGTACAGCGCCATCTTGACGGCGATCTTTTACCGTACACCAAAACCTATCTCGGCGATTTGAAAAATCATTTCAGCACAATTGGTCTTGTCGGTATGAATGAAACATGCCTCAACTTTATGGGCTGTTCTATTTGTGATCCGGAAGGTAATGATTTTGCGGTACGTGTGCTTGATTTTATGCGCCGCAAAATCCAGGATTTTCAGGAAGCTACCGGTCATATTTATAATCTTGAGGCAACCCCGGCTGAAGGTACCAGTTTCCGTCTTGCCCGACTTGATCGCAAGCAGTTTCCGGATATTATCTGCGCCGGAGATACTCATCCGTACTATACCAACTCAACACAATTGCCGGTGGGTTATACCGATGATCTGTTTGAAGCACTTGATTTACAGGATCCGCTACAAGCCATGTACACCGGCGGCACGGTTTTTCACGCGTTTATCGGTGAAAGGATTGAAGACCCCGGACAGGTGGCAGAGCTGGTACGGAAAATCGCGACAAAATATCACATGCCTTATTTTACGTTGACACCCTCTTTCAGCATTTGTCCGGTGCACGGCTATATCCCGGGTACGCATTATGAGTGCCCGATGGAGGTTGATGGTGAGGACGAGAATGAAGCTGCGCAGGCAGTACAGAGCGGGTGATTTAACCTAAGCAGCGTCTCGCTGCCTCGTGTCTACGGCAAATGCGACCAACTGCTTAATTTAGGTTTAAGTGATTTTGGTTTTGAGTTGCGGGCACGGCCAGTTTTGGAAGTCATAACCAGAACAATTATGAAAGTGTTGTTATAGTTATAAAATTAATCGGGAGGTATTTTGACAGGAACGGTATATTGTTAAATCAATCGTATGCTGATACTGGTAGAAAACTTCCACAAAATAAGAAGGAGCAAAATCATGGCCAGATGTGGAGCAAAAACAGAGGTTTACAGTCGGGTTTGCGGATATTTTCGACCAGTTTCCAATTGGAACAAAGGGAAAAAAGAGGAATTCAAGGATCGCAAGGCGTTTGCAACTCCAAATCGTGCGGAAGCAAAAAAGGCATCATAGTATTTCAGCCGGGTTTTATCGCGGAGCACTGGTTTCACAGTATTCGAGAAAACGACATTTGTCGCAGTTTTCCGGATTACCGCGAAACTCGTGTTCTTGTTTGATATCGGGTGCTGAGTCCTGACAAAGTGGTATTGCGGATTCGCGCAAATGGTCAATAGTTTTACTGATATTGATTTTCCGGTCGGGAACAATAAATGTCTCACCGTTAGCCATTGCCCATCCGTGTGAAACCGTTTTGTCAGGAGATATTGCCAGATTGTATTGAGCGAAAATTTTATGCAGTGCGGCATTAACCAGAGAATATTCCCCACTATCTTCGTTGGTGATTGCTACCAGGTTGACTGAGTCCCGTCTGCGCCAGCCCAGGTCAAGTGTACACCAGACGACTAGCGTATTAAGATTGAAATGGAAAAAATCGAGGATTTCGACCCGGTCAAGCGGGGATGTGTTGCACAATTGTTGAAATAATTCGGACGCGACTAAGTGGTTGGCGTTAAGATTAAGAACGTTTTCTACCAATGTAAACGCTTCCGCGTGTGACATTTTTCCATAGTATGTTTCGTAAAGATTGACACATTTGGCGTGTTGCCGCCAATCTTCTCTGACCAGTGAGTTATACTCTCCCAACAGGTTGCGCTGCAGACGTTGTTGAAATGTCTTGCCGGAAAATTCCGCCGGTGTTTTGTAGAACATTTCACGTAAGGTTCGTCGAAAAAGGCTACGTTGCCACAACTGGATTGGCAACAGGTGTTTCAGGCGGTAGAGCAACTTCTGTTTCGTGTCGGCGTTATGATCGTATCCGGCGCTTGCCAGGTGGTAGTTGTAAAAGTAGGCGCGGGGACAGAAACGCAACAATTTTTCACGTCCTGCCGACCATACTCTCATTGACGAATCTAACCTCTTATCAAAGTTTAATTTCCAACTTTTCCAATGCTTTATTTGCCTTGGCGCGTGCAGCTTCGAGGCTGTAAGCTCGTGCCAGAATTACTCCGAGCCGGCGATGGCCATCAACCTCTTTTTTCCCAAAAAGCCTCAGAGAGGTATCAGGCTCGCTCAAGACTTCATCCAAATTATTGAATTTGACGCGGCTTGATTTGCCTTCCACAACTATGGCGCGCGAGGCGGATGGCCCATGGAATACGATATTGGGGATTGGTAATCCGAGAATAGCCCGTGCATGTAAGGCAAACTCGGAAAGATCCTGAGAAATCATGGTTACCATGCCGGTATCGTGTGGACGCGGCGAAACTTCGCTGAAATAAACATCGTCGCCAGCCACGAAGAGTTCGACTCCGAAAATACCGCGACCACCCAGTGCGTCGGTGATTTTTTTCGCGATATCCTGGGCCCGGGCCCGGGCCACTTCCGACATTGGTTGTGGTTGCCAGGATTCGCGGTAATCGCCGTCAACCTGGTGATGGCCGACTGGCTCAAGAAAGGCGGTTCCACCCTTGTGGCGAATGGTCAGCAGGGTAATTTCGTAGTTAAAGTTAATCATGCCCTCAACAATGACCTTGCCGGCACCGGCACGGCCCGCGTTTTGCGCGCGATCCCACGCTTTGTCAATATCTGACATGGCGTGTATAGCGCTCTGGCCGTGGCCTGAAGAACTCATTACTGGTTTAATGATGCATGGAAATCCGATGGTTTCCACGGCATTTATTAAATCTTTTTTAGTTTCAGCGAAACGGTAGGGGGATGTCTTCAGTTTCAGTTCCTCCGCGGCCAAACGACGAATACCTTCACGGTTCATCGTCAAAAAAGTAGCTCGGGCGGTGGGAATAATGTTGTAACCTTCCTGTTCCAATTCGACCAGAGTCGGGGTAGCGATGGCTTCGACTTCCGGAACCACATAATCGGGTTGTTCCTTCTCAATAATCTCTCGCAATTTCTGTCCATCCAGCATAGAAATGGTATAGGAACGGTGTGCCACCTGCATTGCCGGTGCGTTGTCGTAACGATCCACGGCGATCACTTCGACTCCCAGCCGTTGCATTTCAATTGCCACTTCCTTGCCGAGTTCTCCCGAACCCAGCAACATTACTTTTGTGGCAACATCGGTTAAAGGTGTGCCAATGCCTGAAACCAAAGACGTTGTTTTGGTCATGATAGATTACTCCAGATAATTATTTTTTTGCCAAAAAACACTGCCGCGTGATGCAATACTTCTGAATCAGACGAATTTCGTGAAATTTCAGACGCAACTCGCCTGTAGTCGCCACAGTCTCCTTGCCATCGAGAACTTAACCGGCTTTGCCGGGACTTCTAATACAATAATTTAACCACTAATCCAAATCGAAATCGGGATCGGGTCTCCAAATCGATCCGGTGTCCGAATGGATGGGCAGTCGGATATACAGGATAAAATAAAATCTTGTTAATTCTGTCTAAAAAATTCTCCCGTTAGTGTAAGATTAGTGCAGATTAGTGGTTAAATCTCCCCCCTCTCATAAACAGAGTTGAAACTTTCCCTTCCCTATTAGTGTTCAATTAGTGTAGATTAGTGGTTAAAAAAATCCCCTCTCCTTACTCCCCTAATTTTTCATTCTTCCCGACCATCCACCTCATCCAGTTATCCAGTCAAAAATTCTTTCCTTTGCGCCTCCGAGCCTTTGTGTGAGAAAATCTTTATGGTAAAGAAATCCCGATTACGACTGCGACTACGATTACGACAAAGAATGTTTTTTGATAAAAGCTATGGTAAATATTGGGAA
>JAGYNC010000149.1 GCA_018400135.1 Victivallaceae bacterium | reverse complement strand
GAGGTAGCCCGTCACGTCTTCTCTTTCCCGTTCATGCAGCGACCGCCCGGACAGTTGTGTGCGAAACCCTGCCATACCGGGATAAGCGCATACCTTGTACTTCAACACCAGGCCCGTCGCGTAATGAAAGGTGAGGGTCGCCGCAAGATGGTCACTTGTCAATGGGTCGTCCGTAACCGTATTGATCTGCACGTCATGCAGGTTTGCATCCGCTGATTTGTCCCTGAATGCATCGACGTACCAGTCGCATGCCGGTTCCGGGACCCCGGACTGTTCCACCCAGCAGGTTCCCGCCTCATGATCCAGAAGCTTGATGGTGGCCAGCCCCCGAGGTACCCGTTTCCAGATGCGACGCGCAGTGCCGGAATCCACGACCAGTTGCTCGCCATCCCACTCGGCGTACGCGTTGTGCAGCTTTTCTTTGAGCATTTTTTCTTCTAGTTTTCTTCTTTTTCTTCCGGCGGTACGGTCTCAGCCACGCCTAAGTTGTCAATATAGGCGCGGTAGGCACCGTCCGATTTCTCTACAAAAATGACGGCACTAACGGGGGTGGCATGAGCGATTGCGAGAGAGCGTTGCCCAAATACGCCGTCGCCAATTGCACCATATTCTTTTTCAGAAATTACCGTTTCACTCTCAGCTTGTTAAAGATTTTGATTTAGAAAAACCTGCCGAAAACGCTACAATGCATTTACATGCCGGATGGTTTTCGGACCCGCCCTAGCAAGCAGATCTTAAGGATTCTTCATCAGTCTCATGTCGGAAAATGTCTCCGGTTTCCCCCATTCCCACGTGGAGGGGAAGCCAATAATTCCAGTTGTCTCATTTTGTATGTCCAAATCATGCACTATGACGGCAAACTTGAGCGGGCGGGTATCAAACGATGGGTCCGCAATTCTAAGATACCGTTTCGGTATGGCCGCTTCCAAAGTATATCCCCCTGATTTTGAGACATCTCCAGATTCTCCCTGAGCGAGGATATCCATATCCATGCTGATCCCAAGGTTTCCAACTTTTTTACCCACCACTTTCCCATTTTTCACGAAGTCGTTTTTGAGGTCGGACAACATGAAAGTAAGGCCATTGCCATGCTTGTCGAACGAAAACACAAATTGGACTTTATTAATCCACAATTCCACCGAATCGAATTCGTAATAGTAGCAATCGTTTTCGCTGGGGAGAACTATTCTGTCATCAATAACCTTGATGGCAAAATAGATGTTTTCGTCATCATGCATCAAATATGCGATGGCGCTGTTGTCGGCGTTCTGCCTGGAGTTGTCGGCGTTTTTTCGGACTTGCATGTCAGCAGTGATAGGAATCGGATTGGCATGCCTGAAATTGACAATTTCCGCGCCGGTTATATCTTCGAATGTCCATTCGCCCAGCATTCCGTCAATAACAACGTCGCCAGCCGGGATGCATTGGTACACATTTTCGTCAGCTCCGGATCCTGCTTTGGTTCTCATCTTCTCTTCCGCATCTGGAGTATCAATACGAATCCGTAAATTAGAGAAGATAGAGCACAGGACGGCGTTCATCTTCTTGTTGTTGCGGAACACGGGAAATTGACAACATGTAACGCCACCACCGTTTCGGGCAGGCTTCCGGCACATCAATGCATATTTACCCATATCTTGAAATTCGCGCTGTGCAGTATCGTCGGATTTACCACCAAATACTAGGCCGCGTGCCCGATTACCCCCTAAAACAAGTGTTTCAAACTCCGCGTTCTCCGTTTCTATGGCAAGTTCTGATTGCTCCCCAAGAATGGAAGAATGCAAGCCATACGCGATTTCCATGGGATGTTTTTTCAAGTCTGGAGAATTGGCATATATGACGTTGACACCATTGGCTTCAACGCTTTTCAAATCACGTAGGATTTCACCTTTTTCAATTTCCGCCAAAAAAACCTCGCATCCCGCATCGGTCCATTTGGAAATGTCCTCGCCGGACACGAATGACGGAACTTTTCCCTGGATGACAATCAAGCTTCCCGATTCCGGAACCGTATCCTGGCCTAGCGCATTAACCTTCACGCCCAACTCTTCCAGGCGCTTCAAAACGTCGTCGACACCGCTGAAATACATTTTCCGCGGCTCGAATCCGGACTGTCGGGAGTCCGCATATTCAAGCATATTCATGGTCAGGAGATCAGCCGCGGGGTCTTTCCCGTAGTTAAGGTCAACTCTGTATTGACAGAGGATCAATCCACCCGTGCCGTGAAACATTTCCATCATGACAACATGGTCTTTTGTTGCATTAGCCAGAACCCTGTAGTTTCCGGTGACCAGAAACTTACCGGGAGAGTAAAAAAGATCGTCGGCGATTCTGTTGTCCTCGGCTTTCCAGTTGCAGAGAGATGCACTGCTCAAGCCTTTGAATACGGGATGTCCTTCGGCGGTTATTGCGGAAGTTACCGTCCTGGAGTAGGTCTTCTCCGGGGCATATCTCAAGTAAAATGAGTAGGCCGTTCGACTTGGCGCACTGGCAACGGCGACGGCGGTCGGAGTCCATTCAAACGGAACGCTCTGCTTCAGGCAGATGATTCTACCGCCGCCATTCATAAACGCGAGCAGACCGGATTTACGCTTATCCAAGTCACTTCCGGAAGTTTCGGTGCCAATGATAAGGATGTCGTTAGCGCTAAGCTTGCTGACCGTGTCGAATTTGGCACAGTTGATCCCATTCTGTCGGAGGAAGTTCTCAGTGGCGGCATCATCGCCATAGAGCACTACGCGTTTTTCTATTTTCGGCTTCCGAAGAGCGGGGAACACTTCAAGTCTCAATGTGTTTTCCGAAACCAGTTGCCCTTTCTTAAACAGCCTTGCAAATAGCTCGGCGTCTTCCCCGATCAGGTTTTCAGCCAGTTTCACGGTGATTTCCCTGTCCACAATCTGACCCGGATATAGCTTGAATCTTTCAGAGCCGTATTCTCTTATTGAATTTTCGTTGATGGTACCCCACGTTACCTCCAATTCTTGTTCCTCGAGGGTATCGTTGCAGATGAAGATATATTTATTCAGCGTTTCACCAGCATAATAGTTGACTGCCAGTCCCGAATAGTAGTCATAGCTGTCGCCTTTGAAGCCGATGAACAACGGAGAGGACGCTTTTGCTAACGCTTTAGAGACTTCCGTATCTCGATAAAGCGGCGCCGAAGGATCCCACGGATTGCTGAGCATGAACCAGCGGAATGCTGTCCCGCTGATTTCGTCAATTTTTAAGGAAGATGTTTCCAAATTCTCATAATTGAACTTGATTCTTTCACGCTTAAAAGGCGAAGCCAGGCCAAAGTCCAGCTGGCCGAACCGAAGTGATATGGGCATCCCGCCCATTCGCAGGCTTTCCAAAGCCCATTTATTGCATAACACATTGTTTCGCAGATAGCAATCCCAGTTAAATAAATCATCGCTTGGGAAATGGGTGTAATTTCGAAAATAATAGTAGGATAAAACAGGTTTATCGGATAGTCTTTGCCATTTCTCATATGCGTGCTTGCCAATAATTGTATTCTTTGAAAAAAGATAAGCTTGGCAAAATATTGGTCCCGTTCCAAAAGCATCACCATCTCCTGGATGCAGCCTATATCTACTGTCATCATATTTCTCAAACAAAGCACTGACCCGCTTGACAAACTCCGTGGCACCTGGACTGCGCAACATTTCGTCTTCCACTCCATAAAAAGCTACAGAAGGATGATTGCCGGCGCACTCGGTCATTTCTTTGACTATTGCATCACAGTTTTCCCAAAAAACTCCTCCCCCTTCTCTGAACAAATGATATCTCTGCATTAACGGCAACTGAGGAATGATAAACATACCCAATTCGTCTGCCACCTGATATACAATTTCAGGCGGAATTTCCGGTAAAGTATGAAGAATATTTTGATGGTGTTCTTTATAATTCCTGTACTTGGCCGTCAAATAGGCGCGGTTAAGCCTAGCAGTATGGCCCATGACCATGGCAGTGCAACTCCCGCGGAACCGATAAATATTTCCGTTTAGCAGAATGTCTTTGCCTGCTATACTAATTTCACGAAAACCGAACCGAGTCAGTTTGGCGGTTTCACCCTCTATTTCCGTTTTCAGATAATACAAGTTAGGCGTCTCAGGAGTCCATAGCTTTGGCGCGATCCAATTAGTTCGGAATGAAAGCGTGTTTATTCCGGATTTTAGAACCACCTGCCGGTCCTGAGCAGAAAAATCCTGAATTTGGGTATCAGGCTCCGTTCCAAAGTGGTCGTTCCATAAAATCACGGCTTTTTTCTTGGCCGAAAAAACTGCGCTCCTGACCGTTACAGCCTTATCCTTTTTCAATCCGTTGATGATTTCTACCTGCCAATCAAGTTGTTTGTCGGCAACCGACGGGCGAATTGTTACCTTCCCTATATGGATTGCGGGGTATGCCCTTAGGTATACGTCCTGCCAAATACCAACACCGCCACCTGAAAGACTCATGGGTGCGAGCAAAGCACCTTTAGGAACGCCATGCCAAAAGCCTCTTGTTGGAAGAGTCTTCAATTCTTTTAAAGACGCTTTAATTGCATAACTTTTATCCTGGACAAAAACTACAATTTCATTCCTCTCGCCCGGTCTGATGAATTCAGTTACGTCCATTTCAAAGGGAGTGCAACCGCCTACATGGGTTCCGCAGGAATTCCCGTTGACATAGGCTTCGCAGTACAACATGACGCCATCGAAACAAAGTTTGAATGTTTCTCCCGCAAGTGTTTCTGGAACATACAGCGTTCTCTTATACCAGCCCTTCTGACACTTCAGACTGTCAGAAGGATCCTTCAATCGGTACCCCTTGGCGTAGTCCCACAAGGAAGGAACTTTGATCTCATAGCTCTTGCTTTCGAACGCTTCTTCAGCACTCAACTCTTTTTCCAACTCAAATGGGGAAAAATCCCACATCCCGTTAAGCAGTAGTTCCTGACAGGATTTGTCCTCCGACTCCGTGAAGGAAACGCCCCCTGGTTTCTTGCCTGATGTAAAAATGACATTCAACATGCCGCGACCTTCATTTCCCACTGTTTTGGCAGGAAGATTCAAGACCTCGCCTATTTTAATTTCATCTCCGATTCCGACTAAAGGCAACAGTGTGGCAAGGGCCGCCACTATAAGCGCAATTAGCATATTGAACCACGAAGGCTTAATGCGTTGCACGGGGGAAAAAAAGGCACTTGATCGAGTTGCTCGTGAATCGTGTTTTTGGTGGCCTTGCAATCTGTCATTCTTAAAATTTTTCATTTATGTTCCGCTCCTTTTTTTTCGTTAAAACGATATTTCCTATATAGAAACTAAATGGTTTGTTAATTGGAAATGTGTATGCGTTAGTTGACTGATTTCCGAAGCCCACAAAAGTAATTTTTTCGATATCTTTTCCAGAAAAACCAACCGTGTCATCTCTCTCTTTACAAAAATCTCTGAATTGAACATCTATCTTTTGCCAAGTTGGCAGAGCAGTGCTCACCAATCCTTCCTCCCTGAAAATACTGCTTTTCCAGCACCAGACTTCCTGCTTCCCATCTTTCAAGGTTGTCATTCTGATTCTGAAGCTCTGGTCAGAGCCGTCGCCTCTATACCAAAACGAAAATCCCGTTATACCCAGAGTCCGCAAGTCTATGCCGTCTTTACGTATAAATCCAACACTGGCATACGGGTGTTCGGTAATTCCGCCAAACGTAATATCGAGAACATGCTGTTCTTTCTCTTTTCGTATTTCTTCGACGCGAATATTTCCGTACTGCCGTGACTTTGAGAAGATAGTGTGAAAGGATTCAGAATCCGACTGACATACGGCCATAACGGTGGATGAGCATATTATGACAGATATGCCGAAAGAAAAAAAGAACTTCATGAAAACAGGAAGTAAGGAAATATTCATCATATGTCCCACCA
This sequence comes from Victivallaceae bacterium, assembly GCA_018400135.1. Taxonomy (GTDB): domain Bacteria; phylum Verrucomicrobiota; class Lentisphaeria; order Victivallales; family Victivallaceae; genus M55B135. The sequence goes on along the minus strand of JAGYNC010000149.1, from coordinate 729 downwards.
GTTTATCTCAGTTCCTGATACTAAGGAGGACTTTTGGACTGATCGACTGCTTCCGTCCAAGAAGAGCACATTTGCGCAATTAGAATGAATTCCGGCAGGCGCAGTACCATTGACTCCTGTGCTCCAAGATTTGGCTAAAGAATAATTTTTGGGACTGCCGTCAGATGGATTCGCATAGTCGGCCATATAAACTATGTTGCCCGGAAGGGAACCCACCTTCCACCACTTATTGCTAAAACGCCTCAACGCCCAATTCTCATCCGAAAAGAAATAACCGTTCAATCCATATACTGGCCAGTCCTGCCGGACCATCTTATGCAGGATTGGGCAGTAAAAAGTTGGAGTTAAATTGCTTCTTGAATGCCAAATCTGAAAGTTTATTATTTCCCCCATATAACCGTTTCGGGCCAAGATGCAGTCCCACCTGGAATGGGAATTCTGGCTTATCGCTCGAGTAGGAAGATAATAAGAGTCGAAATCATCGCTGTACATGGCCGAAGCCAAAGCTAATTGATGAAGATTATTCAGGCAGCTTGCCTGATGTGCTTTTTCCTTCGCTTTGCGCAATGCCGGCAATAACATCGACGCAAGAGTTGCGATGATTGCGATTACCACAAGAAGTTCTATTAGAGTGAAGCCTCCGCGCCGGAGGCGCACCGGCTTCACCCCACCGACCAAACCACCTGACTGTGCGTGGTGTGCAGACAAAATTGTGATGATCCCGCGGGT
>JAGYNC010000148.1 GCA_018400135.1 Victivallaceae bacterium | reverse complement strand
GTCGAAAATATCAATTGTTGAAGACATACTTAAATCAGAAGGAGAGCCGTTGCATATCAATGAAATTATTGAACGAGCTCGAAAGCAATACGCGATTATGATAAATCGTGAATCCATTGTTTCTGCTTTAACGAAAAAAGTGCTTGACCAACGGACATTTCGGAGAACAGGTCGCAATGAATTTGCCCTTATACAGGAGTCACTATGGTACGGGATATATCGGTTCCTTCCTGCCCTATATCTGGCTTGGCGCGGAAGAAAGGGGCTTATGCTGGTTTGCCGATAATGATAAAGACTGGATATTAAATATCGATCAAAAGACGGGCATGAATTCTCCTGCGCACTTGGAACTTTTTAGGAGGAACGGCATATTGACTTTGCGCGTCAACGTAGTCCAGAAACCGGTTGTTTTGCAAACCCCTCGGAAAATCGTCTTCGGTATGATGGCAAGCCCTGCTAAGCCGATGCCGAAAAACTGGCGGGCATTGGGCAGAAAAGATCATCAACGAATGGTGTTTTGTATGGGCGGCAAATATTTGGGCGGCGCCGGAGCTTATTGCGCAAGATATCCGCTTAATAAGGACTTTTCCCCTTTCCGGAAATTCATGGAATGCAGATTGTCGGGGAAAAAACTCTCATCTGAAGAATTTGATAAGTTCTTCGAGGAATGGGCGGAAAAACATCTAACTGGCAGGGCAACTCCTGAAATTCGTGAAAAGTATAGGAAATGGATGCTGATGCAGATAAATCGTGGAGCAGATTACGGTTCCGATACCAAAGTCACGTTTTATTTCGATGAATTTAATTCTTTCAGTTCTTATGCCGAGGAAGCCCCGGTGTTTTATAGTGAATGGAGTGGAAACTGGTATGATGAGAATTTTCGTGAAACCCGTAAGCCGTTGGCCGATAAATTCAACGGCATTTCAATGAATAACTTCTCCAGAAGTTACCGCGATTTCGCGGCCTGGTTCGGTGCGGAATGGCTCAAAAACGGAGCAGGCTTATATTGGGACAGGGCTTATCCTAAGCTGGGAAATGATCCGGTAACGACCAGCGCCTATCGTCTCGACAATGGAGAAATTCAACCTTCGGCAGAAATATGGGCAATGCGGAAGTATTTACGGCGTATGTGGATACTGCATCAGCAGTTGTACGATAAAAACGCTCCTCAATATATGCAGCTTCATATGACCAATACCCTGGTTCTTCCATATATAGTGTGGAGCGATACAACCTTAGACCTTGAATGGGGACAAGACGGGAATCCGGTTTTTCAGAAAAAATTTTCATCCCCCTTGTTGCGCGCCGAGTCCATTGGCAGGCAGACCGGAAATATACCAACGGCCTTTGCTGTATGTGGCGTACGTGGCGTGACCAAAGACGAAAAAGAGATCGCCTACCGTACCAGTTTCGGCGCATTGATGGTTCATGATATAGGCCAATCATTTAGCGGAGGCGTGGTACGTCACCCCGCCAAAATGGCAGCAATTATTCGCAATTTTGGTTACGGGTTACCGGACTGTCAGGTTTATAATTTTTGGGACCAGAGCAGTCTTTTGAAAATAAGTGATTCCCAATGCAAGTGGCTGTTGCTGCGGCGAAAAGATGACTTGCTGGTACTGCTTTGTACTTGGAATTCTAAAGCGGAAACAGTGATCCTGAACTTGAATTCGCAAACTTTGAAGCTAGTTCCCAATGATGCATATGATCCGGAAACAAAAGAACCATTTGATGTGAATGGGAATAGCATCTCTATCCCTTTGGAAGGATATGGTGTCCGTTTTGTGCAAATTAAATGTAAAACATGAATGATAGTATAATTAACATAAGGAAATCCATGGCAATCAAACTTAATCTCAATCAAGACTGGAAATTTCATCGCGGGGATATCAATGCTCCAATCGAGGGGACTCCAAAATCAGTTAAGACTGGTTTCGCTCGCGGCGCAGCCATGCACAATGCTCTGGATGCCTCGTGGCAAAACATCAATATCCCACATGATTGGCTACGTGAAACAGATCCCGTTCCCTGGGAGTTGCCATATCAAGGTTATGCATCAACAGGGATCGCATGGTATCGCAAGCAATTCAGATTTCCCAAAGATATTACTGCCTGTAAAGTATTTCTGGAATTCGAAGGTATTTCTCGCAATGCCACTGTCTATGTAAATGGCTTTGATCTTGGTTCACACAAAAATGGCTATACTCCCTTTTGGTGCGACATTACCAATTGTGTGCCGTATTATCTTTTCCAGGAAGAAGATAAGCCTCAGAATCATGGGCAAGCCGAGGTCATCGCGGTAAGAGTTGATACACGGGAACCGGAAGGTTGGTGGTATGAGGGCGGTGGTATTTACCGACATGTTTGGTTGCATATATGGGACAAGCTGCATTTTGCTCCTTATGGCGTGTGGTGGTCGACCCCTGAGGTCAGTGAAAAATATGCAATTGTTAATGTCTTTACCACGATTGTCAATGAATATGATAAGGACAAGAACGTACAGTTGCGCATTCATGTTCTCGACGGTTCAAAAGTAATTGTCCAGAAAGAGAAAAAGCTTTTTTTGCAGGGAGGCAACAACGAATCCATTGTTGATTTGCGGCTTGATTTTCCGTATTTGTGGTCTCCCGAGCAGCCTCATTTATATACCATAAAGACTGAATTGGTTCATAATGAAAAAATTCTGCATACTTATGAAGTTCCGCTTGGAATACGCAGTTTCTATTTTGATCCTCGGAAAGGATTTTTTCTAAACAGTAAAGCATATAAAATCAAAGGGACTAGCGCCCATCAGGATTTCGCGGGAGTTGGGATCGCGATGCCGGACCGCTTGCATGAAAAACGGGTTGAAATACTGAAAAACATGGGGTGTAATGCATTTCGTTGTGCTCACAATCCGCCTGCGCCGGCATTCCTTGATGCATGTGACCGCTTAGGTCTCCTTGTCATGGATGAAAACCGCAAACTCGCAGTTTCTCATGAAGATATAGACGACTTGGAATTGTTAATAAAACGAGACCGCGCCCATCCAAGTATTTTCATTTGGAACTTGTGCAATGAAGAATTTGCGACAACGCGTCCATTGGCTGCACGTGCCTTAAAAACAAATTACCACAAAGCGAAAAGGCAAGATCCACAACAACGGCCTATTGCTGCATCATTCAATCTCTGGACCAACAACGTTCCGGGAAATTGCGCCAGCCATACATGCGTACGAGTTGTTGATGTGGTCGGCATAAACTATGCATTGAAGGAATATGATGCTCTACATAAACGATTTCAGGACTATGTCATGATTCCCACCGAATTCCAGTCATTGAACTGGACTCGCGGGATTTATCAGGAGAATGCTGATTATCCTGTGCTGGCTTATATAGATAAGCCACTAAAACCGGCTGACTACAATTATGGCAATATTAAACCCACGACACTGAAAGGTGTATTGAGAGGATGGAAAATTATTTCCGAACGAGATTATATTGGTGGTGGTTTTTTATGGATCGGTATGGATCATCGAGGCGAAATGATGAAACATGAACACTTGTGGCCAACAATAATTAGAACCAATGCTCCTATTGATTACTGCGGATTTCCCAAAGATTTGTTCTATTTTTTCAAAGCCTGTTGGAACAAAGAACCCTTGGTACATATTTTTCCCCACTGGACTTGGCCCAACAGAATCGGTCAAACTGTTTATATGCGCGTTTTCAGTAATTGTGAAAAAATAGATTTTTTTGTTAATGGAAAATCTCAAGGTATAAAAAAAATGCCTGGATGTGGAGTCCTGGAATGGAAACTTACATATGAACCGGGTGAAATCAAAGCTGTTGGCTATCGTTCCGGGCAGGAAGTAAGCAGCGAGATTATTCGTACCGCCAGAAGTCCGGCAGTCATCGGCTTGTTGCCGGATAAAACTCGGATCCAAGCCAATGGTTGCGACCTGGCTTGTGTTCGAATAGAGATCAAAGATCAAGACGGTACTCTTGTGCCCGATAATGACCGTACAATAACAATAACCATTTCCGGTCCCGGGAAATTATTAGGCATCGGTAATGGTAATCCTATCGATCATACCCTTGAAAGCTTACCCTTCCGATCAACGTTTAAAGGATTGGCTCTTGCCATTGTTCAGTCTACGACTACGAAAGGAGAAATTTGCATTATGGCGGAATCTCCAGGGATTAAAAATTCGCGCGTAAACGTTAACTGCGTATAATATGATGCCGAAAAATTTGAGGAGCTTCACTGTCCCATGTTTCGCACTCAAAAAAAAGGGCTAATTTTCTTGCGACCGTTAGGGCTTTTCGGGGTTGGGATCAGGCGAGTTGCGGGTTTTTGATGTAGATGTTTTTCAGGGCAGAAGCCAGCGGGTCGGCGTTGATGGCGCAAAAGCCCATTGGATTATGTCGAATCCACCCTTCCGCGAATTCAAAACATCCCGACATTTTGCCAAAGTAGCGGCACCTTTGCTCCATGTCGATCAGATAGGAGTTGAGTCCCTGGCTGGAATCAAGCCACTCCTTCTGACTTTTATGGCACGAAAGCATCTCTTTCTTGATGTTGATAACATCCGAAATATCAACGAAGCAGTCCGGTGTCACCGGACGGCATAACTGATCCAGCAGGCTGTGCGGCATGGAATGGTAAACCGTAACTTCCTGATCGATGGCCGGTCTGGGTGGATTGCATTTAAAGTTGGTCATGCCGCGGCAAAAGGCGGCTGAGACCGCCAGCCGGCCGGTGTTGACATGGTCTTCCATGTAGTCGTAGGGACCGTGCGTCAGAATAATTTCCGGCGCGACTTCCCGAACCACCGGCACCAGTTTTTCCAGTTGTTCGCTGCAATAAAACACTTCGAGATCGTCGACCACGCTTTCGTGGAAGACCGCGCCGATCATCTTACTGGCGGCGATTGCCTCCTCGCGCCGCATCGGCACGATGGTTTCATAGTCGTATTGGTTGGTGCCGAGGCTGCCGTTGGCAAAATTCATATAGTGAATCTCGTAACCGGCATCCCTGAGCTTGATCAGAGTCCCGGCCATCATGAATTCAATGTCATCCGGATGACACGCGATAGCCATAGCGCGTTTACTCATCTATTCCAATCTCCTGTTTAATAATCTCGCGGGTTCCGATCGGAACCCGCGAGATTATTCTCTAGTGCATTTCCACTTCGCAAACACCGAAGCCGTCGCGGAAGAAGCTGAACTGGACGTTTGGATGGTCGGCCAGCAGGGACATCGGTACTGCCGCATCGGCGATTTTCTTTGAAATCATGAATGTGGTCAGCCGCATGCCGAACGGATTGTCGTGGTGTCCCGGGTGCCAGATGGAAACCTTTTCCGCCTGCCAGGTTTGAACCGGACCGACGGTGACCGCTGCCGACGGCACATTCTGTACCGTGCCGCCGCCCGAGGTGCGGGCATTCTGCATCAGCGTAATCGGGTGCAGCTCAACTTGGCGGGTTGAGAGTTGACGGTATTCTTCGGGAGTCGGCGGGTTGTCGATATATTTACCGGCGCGTTTGAGCGGGTCGTTGAATGCCCAGTGTTTAACTTCGCCCTGGCCGCCTTGCATAACCACACACCGTGCCTGATGCCAGGACTCGATATATTCTTCCGGACATTCTGTCGGGAAATGGAGGTTTTCCATCGGGATACGCAGTTCCGGCTTGATCCGGCTGAAACACATTTCCATATCGGCTTTGGCGAATCCCAGCGGGTAGTCCATGTCGGCCGCTTTACCATCCACAATCCACTCATCCATACCCCAGAAGTGGCAGTGGCGCAGATTGAGGTTCATCGCGTTGACCATTTGCGCCACCAGCGGGAGCTGTTCAGTCGGTCCGATCGGACCGCAGATGCCGGCCGGCGCGTCAGGGGTGGCTTGCTGCCAGGCATCGATGTATTCAAGCGCTTCCGCGCAAAAGAACTCCTGAAGCGTATCGTAGATGTTGATTTTAAAGCCGGGACGTTCGAAATCTTTCAGCGTATCGATGGTGATTTTCGCGGCATCATCAAGAATCTCGCGATCCAATGTGGTGTAGTCCCACCACTCCGGGGCAACTTTGCTCAAGGGTCTCATTGGTACCTCCTAAAATAAGAGTTATGGCGCTCGGCGCCGGTTGTTATGGCGTTTAAATGAGAGTATATAAAAAAGAATCAATTGTAAAACTTCGCCTGGCTTCGCAAAACAACATGCGTTCTTTAAACGCATAAAATTGCTATTTGCGCTCGGAGAGCGCAAGCGACGGTTGCCACAATTGGCAAATTTCGTTGTTTTACGGCATTGAGTAACGCTTCTTTTTTTCCTGAATTCGCAACCAATCGGTATCGGTATCGTACACAAAAACAAAAAATCGATCCCGATTTCGATCCCGATTTCGATTTCGATACGGGAAAGAGTGAGTGATTACGATCGCTTGCACCGGTTTCCATAATATTTCACAATTGTTATGGAAATCAATTTTTTCAAATTTATTTCAGGGATTTTTCCTGAATTCGTGATAAAGTAACGATAACGCATTTTATAAGCTGATAACCTTTGAGTGGGATCGAGAGTGGGATCGAGGCTACGACACCCAAGGAGGAACGATTAGTGCTCTGTGAAGCTGGAAATTTTGGGTTGGACAAGTTAAATTATGGTTTGGATTTTT
>JAGYNC010000147.1 GCA_018400135.1 Victivallaceae bacterium | reverse complement strand
GGAGAAAAACCCGAATCCACATCCTGTGGATACATGAAATCAAGTGCGTCGTCTATTGCGCTGGGTGCGGCCACCACAATTTGACAATCCTGACCAATGACATAATGCAGTTCATCGACCATTCTGTAGTTCATTGGATCTTTTGCGGCGACATATAATACATCGTTTTCCTCTTTCACTGGAATTATGCCGTACATTCTAGCGATGGTCGGGCTTATTTTTTTCACCAGTTCACGCGAAATATTGCTTTGGGAAACATCCACCACTTCGGTTGCCAAGTCTTCGGCCACCAGTTCCAGCAGTTCGCGTTCGGAAACAATCTCGTAATTGTATAAAACCGTAGCGAACGCCTTTCCTGTTCGTTCATGTTCTTCATAGGCTTCCGTCAGCTGGTCTTCGGTCGCCTTTTCCTTATTCAACAACAAATGCCAAATAGCGCTGCTGGTGGCGTCAAGTTCGATTGTAGCGGCCATTTTTAATACTCCGGGATTATATATTTAAACCAATGTTAATTATGCGCTTTCAAATTCATCCATTTCATCTGATGCGGTTACTCTGACCACCTCTTCCAGTGTAGTCATGCCGTTGATAACCTTTCTCAATCCGTCTTCTCGCAGGGTGCGCATACCGATACTTCTTGCGTGACGTCTTGTCTTGCTCGCGGAAACACCTTCGTAAATGAGCTGCTGCGTGGCTTCATCTATAACGAAAATTTCAAAAATACCGATTCGTCCTTTGTATCCATCCTTGCAATCAGCGCAGCCTTTGCCTTTGACCAACTTATTGCCTGCAAAATAATCATGGGGCAGATTAAGCGCGTCCAGCTGTGTTATATCCGGCTCGTATTCTTCGGTGCATTTAGAGCATATTTGTCGCACCAGACGCTGAGCCATAATCGCCTTTACTGACGATGCCACGAGAAACGGCTTGACTCCCATGTCCACCAATCGGCTTACGGCACTCGGTGCATCATTGGTATGCAATGTACTAAAAACCAGGTGACCGGTCTGCGCCGCGTTGATCGCTATTTCGCCGGTTTCCAGGTCGCGAATTTCACCGACCATGATAATGTTCGGCGCCTGCCGCATCATTGCCCGTAGCGCGTTGGAGAAAGTCATGCCGATAGAAGAATTGACCTGCACCTGGTTGATGCCTGACATTTCGTATTCGACCGGGTCTTCAACTGTAATTATTTTTGTGGTCGGTTTATTTATCGTATTGAGAAATGCATAAAGGGAAGTGGTTTTTCCGCTACCGGTCGGGCCGGTAACCAAAAACAAACCGTCGGGCATACTTAGAATACGAGTGATTACTTCCTGATCGTCGCTGAGAAATCCCAATTCGGCAATTCCCAGCATCACACTTGATTTATCCAATATACGCATGACGATGGATTCGCCGTGCGTGGTCGGAATAACCGATACGCGCAAGTCCAGTTCGCGCCCCATCGCACTTATTTGAATACGTCCGTCCTGTGGTATGCGATGCTCGGAAATATCCAGCTTGGACATAATCTTGACGCGACTGAGAATATTATTCTGCAAATAACGCGGCGGGCTTTCCACTTCGTTCAAGACACCGTCGATGCGATAGCGGACTCGGAATCTTTTTTCGAGCGGCTCCAGGTGTATGTCCGACGCTCTGTTTTTGAATGCCTCCAGGATGATGAGAGAAACAAGCCTGATAATCGGCGCGTCTTCTTCGGTGGTCGATGTTTCATCGCCGTAAACATCATCCATCGCCGTTTTTTCCGAAACATCAACCACGCCTTCGGTAATATCTTCGAGAAAAGTATTAACGCTTTCCTCCATGCTGCCATAATGAAAATTAAGCGCCTCTTTCAGTTGTTTTTTGGACACCACTGCGCCCTCGACATCGTGGGATATTATATGGCGCAGCGCGTCCAGAGTCTCCAGGTCGGTTGGATCAGACATGCCGACTACCAGTTGGTCGTCCGCTTTAAACAACGGTACAATTTTATATCTACGCGCAACATCCGGCGGTATAAGTTGAACAACCTCCGGCGGTATGGTATAGTCGGAAAGATCAAAAGTATCCATGCCGTACTCACTGGCAACCAGCATGAGCGCCTTGTTTTCAGGCATGACGCCCAGCTCGTCAAGCGCCTCGATGAAAGTGACGTCTTTCTCCTTGGCATAGCGGCTGGCTTCCTCGGCTTGATCATGTGTTATTATTTCACGTGATGTAAAAAGGTCTATGATTAGTTCGTCGTTTGCACCCACGGCATAAGCTCCGTATGTTTAACTGATAATTTGATAATATTAAATTGATAAAGGTTTTAAAAAAAATATTTGGAGTCAAATTACATAACTGTTAAATTATCGTTTACTTTCAACTTTTTCAACAGGTAACTGTGGACTACCTGCTTAAAAAAATGTTGATAAACTCAAAATAACATTGTTAAAAAATCAAAAACGCACTTTTCAACAATTAAAAAGAGTGTTAAATTCAAAGTTGTCAACAGCTTTTCATATAAAAAAAACCTTTAGTTTCAATTGGTTGCAAAGTTACTTGATTTATTGCCGACCATATTAATATTACTAACTTCATTATATATAAAATTCTAATAACAGTATTTTAAGTAAAAACTCCACATAAACACAAAATTGGGGACAATGAAAAGATGAAGGCAACTGTATCCAGAAATTTATTAAGCAGCGGCATTCGTAAAACCATCAATGCAGTCAATAGTAAAACCACGATTCCCGTATTGAGTAACATACTATTGGAGGCCGCCGATAACAAACTGGTTCTTACAACCACCGATTTGGAGGTTTATATTCGAATCGAAATCGACGCCGAGATTGAAAATCCGGGAAAAACAACGGTTCCGGCCCGTAAGTTCAGTGAAATCATCGGCGCATTGGCCGGCGATTCCGTGACTTTGGAAACGAATGAGAATCAGCATATTTCAATTTCATGCGGCAAATCGTTCTTCAAAATACTTGGACTTGATGCCGATGAATTTCCGAAGGATGAAGAGTTGGACGTTTCCTGGTCGTTCACCTTGCCCGCGCTGGATTTCAAGCGAATGATGGGGAAGGTTTCCTATGCCGCGAGCCTGGATGAAACCAGGCATGTCTTGAACGGATTGCTGCTGAGTGTGCGTAGCGGCGTTCTGACCAGCGTCTGCACCGATGGCCGGCGCCTGGCGTTGTTGGAGCAGAATTTGGACGGCGACGTACCGGATGATTTTGATGTGATCCTTCCTGCCAAGGTGGTCTCGGAGTTGATGAAGGTGCTTGACAAGAATGATCCGTTGACCATCGATCTGTCCGAATCACGTGCGGCGTTCATGGTCGAGGGCGCTCGTTTGACCAGTAAGCTGGTCGAGGGCAGCTACCCCAACTATCGGCAGGTGATACCGGCTTCCTTCAGTCATTCCGCCGTCATGCCCCGGGATGAATTGCTTACTGTGTTGAATCGCGTATCGATGGTAGTCAGCGAAAACAGCGCTTCGGTTTCGCTCAAACTTGAGAATGCGAAAATGATGGTCAGTGCCAGTAGCGTCGAGTTTGGCGAAGCCAATGAACCGCTTCAAGTATCTTACGATGACCAGGACATTGAAATTTCGTTCAACCCCGATTTTTTGGTTGATCCGTTGCGGTATTTGGAAGCCGAACAGGTTGTGATTCAGTTCAATGACGAATTCAGTCCTATTTCAATTTCCGGCGACGAGGGATTTTTGTGCGTGATCATGCCGATGCGTTCATGAGTGGCGCCGATAGTTCCAGTCTGGCGCGAGTCAGGCTTGTTAATTTTCGGAACTACGAAGATTTGTTGATCGACCTGCCGGTTGGCGTCACTGTTTTTCAGGGTGAAAACGGTCAGGGCAAGACCAATTTATTGGAGGCTGTTTATTTTCTCGCCTTTCTTCGTTCGTTTCGCACTTCCAGAACCGGCGATCTTTGTCGAGTTGGCGCCGACGGTTTTCATTGTTCGGCCAAGATTGCCGGTGCATTGTCCAATGATTCTCTTGAACTTGCTGCAACTTGTAGCGATCGGCAACGCAAACTGGCGGTTGACGGAGTGGAACTTGAATCGCGCTGGTTTGTCAATCAGTTCAATTGCATCGCCTTTGTTCCGGAAGATATGTCGCTGGTAAAAGGCGCTCCCGTCTTCCGTCGCCGATATTTGAATATTCTTCTCAGTCAGCTTTATCCCGATTATTTGAATAGTTTGATTGCGTACAATAAGATACTAAAAAACAGAAACGCGGTTTTGCGGAATCCGCAAAAATTCGGACGCGCGGCGGTTGGTGCATACGACGAGCTGTTCGCTCGACACGGCGCAACTCTGATTTTGTATCGCTTGCGAATATTGCAAAAAATAAATGTTTTGCTTGGTGAAAATCCTGTGTTTACCCGTGATGATTTAGCACTTGCCTTTAATCCCGGATTACCAGTTAACCGCAAGGATATTATTGATGATCATGAAGAATTGCGTTTGCGTTTGCTTTGGGTTTTGCAAAAGGGCATGGCTCGTGATTTGGAACGTGGATACACATGCCAGGGAGCGCATCGCGATGATTTTGATCTGGTTTTGAATGGCGGCGACATTTCGCAATTAGGATCCGAAGGCCAGTGTCGGGCGGCGGCTTTGTCTTTGAAGATGGCGGCTGGGCAGATTGTAAAAAACGAGCTTGGCTATGTCAAACCGCTAGTGGTGATAGTCGATGATGTGCTGGGTGAGCTGGATGAAAGGAATCGAGTCGATTTTTTTTCCAATGTAACCGGTAAAGGCCAGGTTTTGGTTGCTTGCACTCGATTGTCTGCGGAATTGAAAAAATTGAATCCGACGGTGTTCGAGGTTGAAGGCGGAAAAGTGAGAAGCACATGAATAAGTTAAAAAATGTGGAAAACGGTTGTTTGCATGGTAAAAACGTGTTGATAATCGAAGATGACGCCAATGTCCGCCGCTTTGCCGAGACCAGCCTGAAACGATTTGGGGCGCGTATATTTGAGGCGGATGACGGGCGCAGCGCTTTTCAACGGTTGATGGAGCATGACGTCGATGTTTGCATTATCGACATGGAAATGCGCGAAACCAAGGCGCTGGCGTTTCTTCAGGAGGTATTGAAGGTTTGGCCATGGCTCGGCATAGTTGTTTTGGAATCGGAGATTGATTCAAATAAACAGGCTTTGCTTGAACTCGGCGTTGTTCATCGTTTGGAAAAACCGTTTACATATGATTCGCTGGTGCGCGAAGTAGCGGCTGAATGCGGCGATAAAAGCGACCGATATCAAGATGCTGAAACCGCCGAGCTTGAACGAACTCAATATCAGTTACGCGGATTGCGTCGGATAACCGAGGCGGCGCTACGCGCCGACACCTTGGCGGATGCGCTGCGCGGCTTGTGTCTGGGCATAGGTCAATATCTGCATTTTGCGGTGATCGCAGTTCTGGCCCGCGAAGAAAACGGGCATCGCGCCATTTTCAACGTGCAGAAACATGTATCTAAATTATACATGAGAAATGTTGCGGATATAATGGTTAATCGCTACGAGTCGTTGACCGGTAAGTTGGTCGAGCCAACCAATTTTTTAATTGAAAGATTGGGGCTGGGCGACGATGAAACCGGTGAAAATGAAGTTAGCAGCTCGTTTTCGGTACCAATTATTGCATCGGCTGAATTGCGTGGAATTCTAACCATAGCGACGACGGAAAACAATACGTACACACGCACCGATATAGCTTTTCTCTACTACGCTGCAAATCAACTTGCAACTGTTTTTTCCGCCCTCGCATACATGCGTAATCTCGCGATTAAAGACCCAATGACCAAGTTGAACAATCGCCTGGAGCTTGACCGGAAAATGGAGGCGGCCTGGCGACAAACAACGCAGACTGGCGCTGCCTTTTCCGTGGTGGTCATGGATTTGGACCATTTTAAAACGGTGAATGATACGCATGGACATTTGATCGGCGATGACGTGTTGCGCGAATTCGCGACGCTGCTTAAAAAAAATACGCCGGAATATGGGGTGATAGGCCGCTACGGCGGCGAGGAGTTTGTGATTATCCTGCCGGAAACTAGACAGGCGGAGGCAATTAAAATATGTGATGTGATCATGGCTGAAATAAGAGCGCATATATTCTGTGCCGACAGGGTTCCATTGCGGATCACCGCCTCGATGGGACTGGCTTCAACTACCACCATCACCGTTGGTAGTGATGAGGCCGAAAAAGACCCGCAGAATGTTTTATCGGAAGCGGATCAAGCTATGTACATGGCGAAGCGAGCTGGGCGAAACTGTATTCGCATCTGGTCCGATTCAACGTCAAAAAAAGAAATGTCCAATGTTGACGAACAGGAAATATCCAAACAAAGAGTGGAGCGGGTAAAGCGCAATCGTTCGAGAATAATGGTGGTTGATGATGACGAGTCGATCAGGTTGCTGCTCGAAAAAGTGTTGAAAAAAGAAGGATATGACGTGGAATCAGTTGACGATGCTCGCGAAGCATTGGAGCTAATCAAGGAAAATGCAAGAGAATACGATGTTGTCCTGGCGGATTTGCGAATGCCGCAAATGGATGGGATCGAGCTGCTTAAAGCGGTGCATGGTGTGGATGAAACAATAATAACCATCATCATAACCGGGCATGCTACCATTGACAGCGCGGTCGAATGTCTGCGCTATGGCGCTTATGATTTGATTAACAAACCGTTTCAATTTA
>JAGYNC010000146.1 GCA_018400135.1 Victivallaceae bacterium | reverse complement strand
CAACGTCTAAATGGTTGATATTGCCGGAACACCCCAGTAGCGTCAATACCGGCACATCATAACCAAGCCGGTTCTGTAGTTCACGTTCCATGCGCTCCGGCCAATCGGCGGAGACCAGATTGCCACCGATGGTATCGGTATGATTGACAATATTTGCGACAATTCCCGTAATTCGTCCCTGTTGCCTCACCGCCAGAATTGATATTTCGTCATCTACCGGACCTTCAGGACGCTCAATTTCAGGGTTCATTTTCCCGGGATTGGTCAGCACGATACCATTTTTCATCCAGTAACGGCGATTGAACGCATAAGGATTGTCTTTTACCTGACCGGCAAGAATATCTGATTCTGCCAAATTGGCGTAAGCACGTTGGATTGCGTCAACCGCCCGCTGTTCGATGAACGCCACATATTTGGAATCAGGTGACGCACCAAAAAAGTCACAAACATACGGTCCGGTATGAGTATGAATAGCACTAAAAATCAAGCTATCCCCAAAATTCAGTCCATTGGCTCGCAGCTTTTCGATTATATGTTCAACCATTTTATCGGTAACAAAACATAAATCAAACACCACCAGCCCGGTAATTATTTGGTTGTGTTCAATCAGCAACGCTTTAACGAAAAGCTCATCCAACACCCCGGTATTGGGGCGGGGATTGAAATAACCAACCAGAGGAACTCCCCTGGCCGGCGTTATAAGCGCTTTACTCAAACCTGTCTTGAGCATCATTTCACCCCGACAATTTTCCCACCGGCCATCGCCGACTGGTGTGCCGCCTCAACCAGTTTCAAATTGTGTACCGCGTCATTCCCGGCCAAAATTTGACCAGACAAAATTGATTGCGCGTGGTTACTGACTAATGCCTGATAAATGTTCTGCACCGGTCCATCCGGTTTAACTTGTTCCTGACGCTCGAACTTGTCCAGTTCCAGCCGAAGTTTTATCGGCTCATCATCGTGGCCGGAAAGCTGGAACATGGTAGCATATCCACGCAACACCGCGTCTGAACCGTAAATTTCATAACCAAAATTGGACAACGCGCCCCTTAACCCGCCGCGAAACTCGTTGAACCCAACTTTAACCGAACCGCTGAGACCATTGGCTAATTTGAATTTAATATAGGCACCATCCTCAACATTGATGGGCATGGTTTTCGGGTAATAAACACAGGAAAGTTCCTCAATCGTGCTATTGAAAACATATTCCGCCATGTAAAAACAGTGACTGGCAACATCACCAATCGGCCCGCCAATTTCATCTTTGCTCGCACAGCGCCAACTCGCGGCCTCGGCTGGATCGTAGCCGTAGGCAAACTCCATGTGAAAACAGGCATCATTAACTGTTCCCAGCTCCCCTGCATCGACCATTTTTTTGGCTTGCGCGTTATAGACGTTATAAATCATCATATGATCTACTGCCAAACTTAGTTTTTTCGCTTGTGCCAAGCTCACCAACTCAGCCGCGTCTGTCGCCTTAGTCGCCATCGGCTTTTCAACAATTACATGTTTTCCGGCATTTAACGCTGCTTTGGCCAACGATGCATGAGTCAGGTTATTGGTGGCCACAAATACTGCATCCACAGCCGGATCAGCAAATATGTCATCGGCATTGTCGTACCACTTCAGTCCAAGCGCGGCTGCGGCATTTTCGCGCTCCGGATTGATGTCCGTTACTCCTATCAACTGCGCATCCGGCAGCGGCTCGAATCTTGCCTTGTCACACGCAAATCCCTCTTTGGCCAAACGATTCTCGGCAATGCCGCCGAACCCGATCATAGCATATTTTATCTTGCTCATAGCTTTCCCTCCCTAGTTTAACCGTGCTCGAAAAGGTTTCGAGCTTCGGATTTAGGATTTTTAGAGCTTTTCGAATAAGCTCTAGTTAGACCGTGCTCGAAAAGCCTTTCAGGGTTCATGCTCCGCATGTACTGAAGACTTTTCTTCTCACGGTCTTTGTTCATTTCAAAGAACATTTCTTTGAAATGGGTTAAAATCTTACAATTTTGTCAAATCTTGCAAAAGATGGCCAACCTTTGTTCTGCTTTAACGCGGGGCATGACTACGAATGTTTCCACCAGCCATTTCCGGCGGGATGGCTTCGGCAACTGAACTTTTTCTGTTTGGAAAAATCAATTGCCGCGAACAGACAGTCTGAAAAATCTTACAGACTGCCTGCTCAACGGCCGGGTCTCACGGAACGCGGTGTTATAACGGCAACATCCGCACCATCAATCCATACGTTATTTCATGTATTCGGTCGCAACTTTTTTAAAAGCGTCAATACAGGCCTGAATATGCTGTTCACTATAAACTGGATGAGTGAAAAACGAAATGGTCCGGTCCGTCATCCATTTAGCTTTTTTGCATTCAACTTTACTGTAGTCGATTTTGCGAGCATTAGGATCGTCAAAAGGATAATTCAGCGAACCAAAACCATTACGTTCAACATAGGCCTTTTCCCGGTACATTTCCGGCCACAGAACACTGTATACCGGCACACCTTCTGCGGCAACCGCCTTGATGAAATCTTTGATATCGCATTTGAGTTTGTCGATGTCCAGAACAAACGGCGCCCACCAGAAAGCGTTTTGACGATCTTCGGTATCAACCGGGGAATGCATTACCAGCGGATGATCTTTAAATGCCTCAATCAACATTTTGCCATTGCGCTTGCGGTTTGCCAGATTCCAGGAATCAAATCGTTCCAATTCACATAAGCCAATAACCGACTGCATCTCCGTCATGCGGAAATTGAACCCGACCCGCTTGTGGATATACATCAGCTTGCCTTCGAGTTCCAGCAGATTCATCCGCTCTTTAACGTCATATCCATGATCGCGGAATGAACGGCATTCCCAAGCCAGATCCTCATTATCAGTAACCACCATACCACCTTCACCACCTGTGGTAAAGTGTTTACTCTGACAGAAACTGAAACAGCCCACATCACCGATTGTGCCGGCTTTCTTTCCTTTATAAAGGCCTCCGAAACACTGGGCGCAGTCCTCAACTATTTTCAACCCGTGTTTTTTGGCGATAGCCAGGATCGGATCCATATCGCAAACCACACCATAGAGATGCACGGCGATAATCGCTTTGGTTTTTTCCGTGATCAACGGCACTATTGCCTTCGAATCGATTGTGTGGTCTTCGGTAACATCTGCGAACACCGGCAATGCGCCTGCCTGTAAAACACAAAAAGATGAAGCAATAAAGGAGTAACTCGGGCATATCACTTCATCACCGGGACCGATGTCCAACGCGGCCAACGCGGTATGTAACGCCGCCGTTCCGTTGGCAACGCTGATTGCACTGCCGACTCCAAGCCAAGCTGCCCATTTCTTCTCAAATTGCTGTCCAACCGGACCAGTCCAATAGTTTACTTTGCCGGAACGCAGGGGCTCCATCGCCTTCGCAATTGTAGACTCTTCAAAAGAAGGCCACATTGGAAAATCCCCGTTAAATACTTTTTCGCCACCGTCAATTGCTAATTTAGACATCTTGACTACCTCCATTTTATTTGGTGTTTTTTTTACTTTTTGAAAAGGAACGATTATGCCATACAGACATTAATGGAAGTTTTCCATTAATCAAGTCAGCATGTCAATATTTGTCGTGTTTTAAAAAAAATATTTGTAAAATCTATTTCATTGACTAATGTATAAATACTTCACTGCTGATTGTAGTGAATATCCCCAAAACGGTTCATGCGGTTGAGATCGTTCGCCTGGCGATACTTGAGCTACTGAATACGAAACCAGTTATATAAAAAGGAAAAATTATGGACAAGGCAACTAAAAACAAATTGATGAAACAGTATGGTAGACAAGACGGAGATACCGGCTCGCCGGAGGTACAAATTGCGATTTTGTCCCGTCGTATCAGTGAATTAACAGAACATCTACGAAACAACAAAAAAGATCACAGCACTCGTCGTGGTTTATTAGGCATGGTCAGTCGTAGACGTCGTTTGTTGAAATACCTCAACGCCGCCAATCGGGAACGCTTTCATTCTCTAACTTCGGAACTTAAAATCCGGCAAAAATAGTCTTCCTGGTGCCATTTTTTTTGAGATTAAAAATTTGTTTTTCACATTTGCAGGAGTTTATTAGTTAAAAATAAATTTTGAAGGTTATTATGTGTGGTACTGGATTCGTGAGAATTCAGCGCGGCACAGACGTGGTCTTAATGATAAATAAGTCAATCAGATTCATCTTATCTTTTATGGACCCCCGAATCAACTATTGAAGAGGGATCACTCATGGAAAGCAATAAAGAAATTAATAAATCAAATTGATGGGGGGACACCATGCTGACAGGATTCAGAATTTCGGCGGTAATGGCAATTGTAATATTGCTGGCGGGGTGTCACAGCGCGGAATATTATCGTGAACAACGCGTTGAAAAGGCACGGAATCACTTCGAGGCTATCGGCAAAAAGGTAATAGAAGGCGACCCGGTGTTTACGTTGCCTATGTGTATTGAAACGGCATTGGCACACAACCTGGATTTGAAGGTTTATGATCTCAAAGAACGTATTGCCAAGGAAAAAGTAACTGCCGAAATGTTGGGCATGTTGCCGGATTTAACTATTTCCGATGATTATACTATACGTGATAACGAACCAGGTTCCAGCAGCCAAAATCTGGAAACCGGACTACAAACATACCCTCCCAGTAAAAGCGCTGACAAAGGCGAAAACAACTTTAAAATTGAAATGGCGCTCAGTGTCTTAGACTTCGGTCTGGCCTACCTGAACGCCTCGCAGGCAGAAGACCGTTCCTTAATTGCAATAGAACAGACCAGACGGGCTGCTCAAAATCTGACACTTGAAGTGGTTCGCACTTATTTTCGGGTGGCAGCGGCCCAGGATGCCATAGAGGCCACGGAAAAACTTCTCGAAAAATGCAGAAATATTGAGGCCACTTTCCGCGACCTCAGCGAAGCCAGAGCTCTTTCCCCTTTGCGACTTCTTGATGAACGAAAAAGGTTCATCAACCTGGAAAAACGCTTGATGGCCTACAGACGCAGCTATCAGAATTCATGCATTGAGTTGCGGGCTTTAATGGGCTATCTACCCATAAGCGACATCCGGGTTGATACCACCAGTCTTAAACAACTCAATATTATTGATTTGCCTGATATTGAACTGCTGGAAAAAATTGCCCTGATTGAACGACCCGAACTTTATCAGCTGGATATTCAAACCAATATTACAATCAATGAAGCCCGCAAAACCATTCTCCAGATGTTTCCACAGGTAAAGGCGTTTGTTGACTTCACCAACAGCAGCAACTCGTTCCTTTACAACCAGAGCTGGTGGGAAATTGGCGTACGTGCCGCCTACAACCTGTTGAAATTACCCGAACAAATTGCCCGCTATCGGGCGCTGGATTCCGAGGCTGACGAAATTGCTATGCGTACCCTGGCCCTTTCAATCGGGGTAATGTCTCAGGTGCGTATTGCTCACGCTAATATTCTTGAGGTCAAAGAGCGTTTTGAACTTGACAACCGCATTCACAAAGCGTATGAAGACCATCTAAAAATAGCCGCCAAAAATTTTACCAGTGGTGGCGCACTGCCCCGTCTGGAGCTGGATCGCATGGAACTTGAAACTGCCGAAACAGAAATTAACCGAACGCTGTCACTGGGCAATTACTACGTTGCTTACTATCAACTGCTGAATACCATTGGCGTTAACTCGCTTGACCAATCAGTACTGGACCGGGCAATTGAGGAAATAAGGCTGTCCGAGGCCAGGGAAAAAGCAAGAACTGAACAGGAACAGCGTGCAATAGTCAAGGCCAGTGAAGAATACCAAAAAATTGAATTTAATGGAGTTGAACTCGGCAATAATACTTTAAGCGATGAAGACCGGGCAAAACTCGAATCAATCATTCCGAAAGCCACTAATCAGGGATAACGTCCCATTTAATGTCCCGTACAAAAAAAGAACTCAACATGAGACTGGCAAGAACAGCTGAAATAAACCGGAAAACACATGAAACCGAGATTAAGATCAGTTTCAATGTTGATGGAACTGGAACAAGTAGAATCGATACCGGTATTCCATTTATGAATCACATGCTGGAACTTTTCAGCAAACATGGTTTTTTTGATCTCGAAATTAATGCCCATGGCGACCTTGAAGTAGACGCCCACCACACCATGGAAGACCTCGGGCTCGTACTTGGTGAAGCCATCGCCCAAGCTGTTGGCGATAAAATAGGGATTCGCCGCTATGGCTCATGTCTTTTGCCAATGGACGAAACACTGGCCGAAGTAGCTCTGGATATTTCAGGAAGACCCTATCTGGTCTACTTATTGCTACCCCCGAACTCGCATGTCAACAATTTAGACTGTCGACTTTTTTATGAATTCTTTCAGGCACTGACAGTAAAGGCAGGATTGAATTTGCATATTCAACTGAGGAGTGGCGAAGAGGTTCACCACGTTTTCGAAGCTGTGTTCAAAACATTCGCTAAAGCCCTTGACCAGGCTCTTACCATTGACCCCAGAATTAAAGGGGTACTTTCCACCAAAGGAATTATTTAGTGCGTTGCCGTCAATAAGTTAGGGTTTCATCAACCTGTATTCGCGCAATATCAGGTTAGGCTGAGAATCCACAAAAACTCATTATAATTTACATTTATTAAGAATCCAAAATCAAAGTAATGCCTCACTCTTTCCTTTGGGACGGGGTCAATACTA
>JAGYNC010000145.1 GCA_018400135.1 Victivallaceae bacterium | reverse complement strand
ATTTTTATTCCTTATTTTCCGAATCAAAGTCTCTTCTGTAAAATGCCACATAAAAACCAGTTTGCAATCGACAACCGGGGGCACATCTCCCAAAAATCGAGCAAAAACCGCCAACCAGTGCTCTGTAATACTGAAAATTTCGGGTTAGACAAGTTAAATTATGGTTTGGATTTTTTTGTTCAGGCCGATGGACGATATGAATATCGTTCAAGGGATTACGACAACCCAAATATCCCTGAAAAAATCTTGCCCGGGTCTTGACAATTGGCCAATAGAGACTAGTTTATGCGGTGTTTTTTGGCAATAAATAAAACATCAAAATCAAGGCATAGTCAGTTTATGAGTGAAACAAGTCATTACCTGCAAATTACTATCGGAGCGGTGCTGGTGTACAATTTTGTCCTTGCCCGCTTTTTGGGGATATGTCCATTCCTCGGGGTGTCCAAACGACTGGACACCGCTGCCGGAATGTCAGGAGCGGTTATTTTCGTTATGACACTGGCCTCGCTGATTACTTCTACCGTCTACAATTATCTCCTCAAAAAACCAATAACCTTATTCGGACATACCACTAATCTTGATTTTCTGCAAATTGTGCTCTTCATTGTCGTTATTGCTTCATTGGTACAACTTGTCGAAATTATGCTGCAGAAATTATCTTCACCACTCTACCGGGCACTCGGCATTTATCTGCCGCTGATTACCACTAACTGCGCGGTGATGGGGGTTGCCACCCTAAGCGCCAAAAGCAATTATTCTGTTTTAGACTCAACAATTTTTGGTTTTTTTTCGGGGCTTGGATTCGCTTTGGCGCTAATTCTGTTCTCCAGTATTCGAGAAAGACTTGAGCTATCGCAAGTTCCCGGACCGTTTCAGGGCATGTCAATCGCCCTGATTACCGCCGGAATTCTCGCCATGGCATTTCTGGGATTTTCCGGACTATGTTAGAGCTTATTCGAAAAGTTTTAAAAATTCGAAACCCTAAATCCAGCACTATAGTGCTTGAAGTCCTTTCTACGAAAGGTTGCTCAAAGACTCGCTCTATGCTGCTCGAAACACAAAATCCGAGACAAATGAATTTGCAATAATCGGCGTGAAGCGCCTACATAAAGGTATAATTAATATGGGTGAATATTTGCTTGCAGTATTAATACTGGCGGTAATCGGAGTTTTTTTAGGATGCATCATTGGCATTGCCGCCAAATTGTTCAAAGTCCAAACGGACCCCAGAATCGAACTGGTAACTGAATTACTCCCCGGCGTCAATTGCGGTGGTTGCGGCATGGCTGGTTGCGCGGATTTTGCCCGCTCGATAGTTACCGGCGAAAATCCGCCAAACAAATGTCCGGTATGTTCTCAGGAGGCGGTTTCGGCGATTGCGAAAGCGCTTGGAATTGAAGTTGGGGACACTGTCAAAAAAGTTGCGGTCGTTTTGTGTGGTGGAGACAAAAATCAGGAAAAAGTTGAAAATCTCTACAATGGGGTCAGCGACTGCGTTTCAGCCTCCCTGATCGCCGGTGGTCCCAAAAGTTGTGCTTACGGTTGTTTGGGCATGGGGAGTTGTGCCCGGGCTTGTCCCTTCGGCGCTATCGAAATGCTCAACGGGTTGGCAGTAGTACACAATCACCTCTGCGTCGGCTGCGGGAAGTGCGTAGAAGTATGTCCGCGCAATTTAATAAAGCTGGTGCCGACAGAAACCAAAGTTCACGTTTATTGCAGTTCGCCGGAAAAAGCACCGGCAAAACGTAAAGTTTGCAATGTTGCCTGTATCGGCTGTCGAAAGTGTGTCAAAGCGGCGAAAGAGGGACAATTCGCAGTCAAAGGGTTCAAGGTTGAGGTTAACTACGATTCCGATAATTTGCCCTCAGAAGAAGTCATTGCCGCAGCAGCATGTCCCACCGGATGTCTGCTTACTACTCAAACACACTATGAGATTGAAAAAAATGCCGGAGTTGAAAAATGAGTTCTGATATTTCTTATAAAACGGTTTCATTCAAAGGCGGTGTCCATCCCGCAAAAGACGGTAAATCACTCTCTGGTGATCGTCCGATAAAGACAGCACCACTGCTGGAAAAATATCAGGTAATTGTTCATCAAAACATTGGCGCTCCGCCGAAATTATTGGTTGCCGTAGGGGATAAGGTAAAAAAGGGACAACTGCTTGCCGAGGCCGACGGTTTTGTCAGTGTTCCTCTGCACGCCCCGACCAGTGGTGAAGTTTCCGCTATTTGCGATATTCCCGGCCCCATGGGGGTGCCAGTGCAAGCTGTAGAAATTAAATCCGATGGCGAAGATACCTGGACCGAATTATTGTCACCGCTTGACTGGCGCAATGCTGAACCACAAGAGCTAAAAGACCGCATCCATGATGCCGGTATTGTCGGAATGGGAGGAGCCGCGTTTCCGGCACATGTCAAACTATCTCCGCCACCAGACAAAAAAATTGATTACCTCATCCTCAACGGAGCGGAATGCGAACCTTATCTCACCGCCGACCATCGACTAATGCTGGAAGAGCCGGATAAGGTTCTTGAAGGAGCGGCAATTCTTGGACGCTCCCTCGGTGTCAGCAACGTTTTTGTCGGTATTGAAACCAACAAAGAGGATGCCATTGCTGTACTGCTGAAAAAAGCTTCGGCATACAATGTCGGCATTGTCGGCTTGAAAGTACAATATCCGCAGGGTGCGGAAAAACAACTCATCTATGCCGTAACTAAGCGGAAGGTTCCCGCCGGAGGACTGCCGATGGATGTCGGTTGCGTTGTGCAAAACGTTGGTACTGCTGCCGCGGTAACCGATGCGGTCAAAGCGGGAATTCCGCTGATTGAGCGCGTTACCACGGTAACCGGGGAGCCGGTAAAAGAACCTGCCAACTGGCGATTCCGTTTAGGTACACCGATTATCAAGGCGATTGAATTAGCTGGCGGTGTTGCCTCAGAACCGGGCAAAGCTATCCTTGGCGGACCAATGATGGGTTTTGCCCAAAAATCATTCGATGTAACTATCATGAAGAATACTTCCGGCATTCTGTTGCTGGATGCTAAAGATGTGTTTCAGTATGAATCCAATCCGTGCATTCGTTGCGGAAAATGCATCAACGCCTGCGCCATGAATTTGTCGCCCGGACCGTTGGGCGCGATGATTGAAAGCGAAAAATTTGACTTGGCTGCACGTGCGGGAGTTATGGATTGCATCGAGTGCGGTTCATGTGCCTACATTTGCCCGGCACGTATTCCCCTGGTGCAACATTTTCGTCGCGCTAAGGCGGAAATTCGCCGCATGACGCAAAATCAAAAAAAGTGAACCCGTTTTATTAATCAATACGTAGGAGATACTAATTAAATGAGTGAAGAAGTAAAAAACGAACCCCAGCTTCCCAGCGGGAATGAGCTAATTCTCAGTTCTTCTCCACACATCCACGACCGGGAAAACATTCAGTCGATTATGGTCAAGGTATTGCTGGCGCTAATGCCGGCGATTTTCATGGGCATGTGGTTATTTGGTGCCGATGCTATTCGCGTCATTCTTCTGTGCAGCATTTTTTGCGTAGGCGCGGAAATCCTCTGGTGTTTGATGGCAGGCAAACCAACCAGCACCGTCAAAGATTGTTCTGCCCTGGTAACCGGAATATTGTTGGCACTAAATCTTTCGGCAAATGTGCCCTGGTGGCTATGTCTTATCGGCGCCATTCTTGCCATCTGGCTCGGAAAACAGATTTTCGGCGGACTGGGACACAATCCTTTCAATCCCGCGCTGGTCGCAAGAGTTGGACTGCTTATCGGGTTCCCAAAATTAATGACTTCCTGGGTGCCAACAATTTTCATGGGACAAAATACGCAATCATACAGCAAAGCCTTTTTCTCGGACAGTATCTGGATGAATGTACTTGAAGGTAAACTTGACGGTATTACTTGTGCCACACCGCTTGGTCTGGCCGGCGAAGCCGAAAAAATTATCAGTGGCGCTGGCGCCCCCCAACTATTTTCCGGCATCACTACCTCAGAAGCCTATTTGAACTACTTCTGGGGAAATGTTGGGGGCTGCATCGGTGAAATCTCAGCAGTCGCGCTCTTGCTCGGGGGCGTTATTCTCGTCTGGTTTAAACTTATCAAATGGCAAATTCCACTGTGTTATATCGGTACAGTTGCCGTTTTAAGCTGGTGCATCAACCTGTTTTTCCCCGGAGTCACCCCGCCGGCGCTGTTTCACTTGCTAACTGGTGGTCTGTTGCTTGGAGCAATTTTTATGGCCACTGATATGGTTACCTCGCCAATGACCGGACTGGGAGCAGTAATTTTCGGAATTGGCTGCGGGCTGATCACTTGTGTTATTCGCATCTGGGGCAACTATCCTGAAGGGGTCAGTTTTTCAATTCTTTTTATGAACGCTCTGGTGCCACTGATTGATCGCGTTGCTACAAAAAAACCGTTCGGCTATATCAAACGCACGACAGAAAAAGGAGCAACGGCATGAATAAACTTAAAAATACTGAAAATATTTTAATCCTCGGTCTCTTTTTGGGCGTTATCGGTTCAATCGCCGCTCTGGCATTGGCCTATATCGCCGATCTGACCAAGCAGCCGATTACCGACATGAAAACTCAAGCAGTCAATAGCGCACTGAGACAAGTGTTGCCGGAATTCGATAACGATCCCGGACAAAACCGCGTTGTCGTGAAGTCTGCCGACAAACAAGGCTATGATGTCATTTTCTACGGCGCACTCCGTAATAAACAATTGGTTGGGATCGCTGGACAATCTGTTTCGCTGAAAGGCTATAGCGGAAAAATTCAAGCTATCGTCGGACTGAAGCCCGATGGCACAATTCGTACAGTAGGAACAATAAATAACACGAATAAACCCATTTCAGCGGTACTGATCACCGAGCACAAGGAAACTCCAGGGCTCGGTGCAGTTGTCTGTGATCGCGTCAGAAAAAAAACCATCTTCAATATGTTTAAAACGGCAGATGATGCCAACCTGCCGCCACCTAATCCCATTCTGGATCAATTTGCCGACTTAAAACCGGGCAAAATCCCGTGGAAAACAGTTAAAGAAGGCGGAACACTGAAATATGTTACCGGTGCCACAATCAGCAGCAATGCGATCGCTGAAGTCACTTATCGTATCGCTAATACGTTTGCCTCTGAACGTTCAAAAATTATAGCCGCTCTAACTCCTGCCGCCAATAACGTCATAAAGGAAGTAAAACCATGAATTTGCTACAAGACTTTACCCGTGGTCTCTGGAAAGAAAACCCAATACTCGTCCTTCTCCTGGGCATGTGCCCTACTCTGGCGGTTACCACAAACGCTACAAACGGGTTAGGAATGGGTGTAGCCACTGTTGGCGTACTTGTCGGCAGCAACCTGGTCATCTCCCTGATACGCAACATCGTGCCCAAAAAGATTCGCATACCGGTTTATATTGTGGTTATCGCCTCGTTCGTTACTGCAGTCGATTTACTCATGAAAGCTTACGCCCCCCCTGCCCTCAACGACGCACTGGGAATATTCATCCCTCTTATCGTTGTTAACTGCATAGTCCTTGGCCGCGCCGAAGCATTCGCCTCAAAACACAACCCGTTGCGTTCACTGCTCGACGGACTCGGCATGGGGCTCGGATTTACCCTGTCCTTGACAGTGCTCGGTGGAGTTCGCGAATTCCTCGGTTCCGGCTCGCTATTTCAAATTAAAGTAATTACTGCCTGGACAGAAGAATGCATGTTGCCAGTAAGCGCTCCCGGCGCCTTCATTATTCTTGGTTGCTTTCTGGCAGGCATGAATTATTTGAATATCCGGCGTGCCGTCAAACGCGGCGAAGTCTATATTCCACCGCAAGGACTTGGCTGCCATCACTGTCGGCTGTGCGATATCGGCAAAATTACAGAGGATAGTTAAATCCGGGATGTGATAACCGTCAATCCGGCTACTCTTCCGGGAAAATCAGTTATCAATTCAAATTTGACACCTTTTTGTTTGTAATTTTAAAAATGCCTAAAACATAAAACCTCAAAATAATGACACGCCGGAACGGCTTGATTTGGGAGGAAACATACCATGCAGTTAAAGTTAAAATCAATAATTACCACAGTAGTGTTGACACTGGCGCTGACCGGCATGAATCTTGAGGCAAAAGTTAATATTTTGATTGGCAGCAATAAGAACAACAAAACCTCCACCGAAGAACAACCTTCCGACAGAAGGCTTTCTAAACCCGCCCGAGAACGCAAAGTTCAGAAATTTGATGAAGAAAAAACTGCTCCGCCTTCACCATCCGACCCCGGCACTCCGATATCGCCTGAACCCCTGCCCCCGTCTGCCCCGAGCGCTATACCCGCTTCCACTGCCGATTCTTCCTCAGTTAGCGAACCGACTCCGTCAACTGACCGACGCATTGTTGTCCGCGACTGGGAACGTGAATTATATAAACAGCAACAGGCCAAAAACAAGGCCGATTCGGAAAATAGCAACAAATCCCCGAATGTTGTCCCGCCTGCCACACAGAGTGCCGACAAACCAATTGACAACAAAAACAACAAAAAACTTTCCAGTCAAATTGATATCGTAGACTCCCTTCAAAAAGTAAAACTGGATTCTTCTTCAAAAAAACCAATCATTATCACCAACCCGCACCGCCGCTTCTAGTGTGATAAATTCAGTGCGGTGCAGTCCTGCCTTGCAGGATAAAATGCGAGCTTGCCACGCAATAGCGAG
>JAGYNC010000144.1 GCA_018400135.1 Victivallaceae bacterium | reverse complement strand
CGGACAGTATTGGTGGTGCTGCCCGATGGTGCCGAGAATCTGGAAACTCCCAGCCGTTACGTGGCAGCGGGAATTGATGAAGCGGCAAAAGCCATGGGAGTAACGCTGGAACGTTGTCCGGCCGGATTATTGAATAGTTTTGATGTCCATGAGTGTCGCAATATGATCGCGCAACATCGGATTACCGGCGTGCTGCTGGAAACCGGCCATGCCAGAGTCAGCGACAATCTGGTGACGCGGTTGAAAAAACTCTGTCTGCCGGTGGTCATTCCTCACGGGCTGCCGACCGACTCCGCAACTACCGGTTGCTGCGTGTTGCGAACCGATGAACGGGCGGCTTGGGGAGACGGTCTGCGCTACCTGGCGCGGGCGGGACACCGGGCGATCGCATCTCTGCTGCTGGAACTTCCTTCGGAACAACTCACCACGTTGCGCGGCTTCACGCCGCAGGAAATGCGGGAGTTTTACCGTTACAATAATCTAGTTACGGATGAATCACTGGTCCAGGTGATTCCGTTTCGGGCCGAGACAGTTGCCACCACCGTCCGGCAATGGATGCTGGGACCATTGCCGCCGACAGCAATTATGTGTCACTCCGACCGGCTGGCGATGCGAGTCTATCAGGTATTGAAGGAGTTGCGGATAAATATTCCACGACAGGTGTCGATAATGGGATACAGCAACTATCCCGGCGGCCAACTTTTGTCGCCACCGCTAACCACCGTCGACATCAAGTTCGCGGAGTGTGGCAAAATGGCTTTGGAATATCTTTTGCGCGCAGACCAATGGTACAAGCCCGGGACACTTCCCCGCGAAATTTTTACCCCCTACGAAATTATTGAACGCGGCAGCGTAAATTTTATTTTGCCTGTGAAAAATAAATGAGTATAGTATTTTTCGGGCTGGAGTCCAGCGCGTCGCAACAACTTGACTTGTTTGCCGACCAAGTAAATGATGACCGGCAGGAGCACTTGTCCACAGTGGTGGATAACATCAATCGCCGTTTCGGAAAGGGGGCTCTTTTCAATCTCGGCGAAGGCATTGCCAAGCCCTGGGCGATGAAACGCGGCCTGCTTTCCCCGTACTCCACAACCGACTGGAAACTATTGCCGGAAATAAAATGCTGATTGCGTTCTCCGAACGCAAGCTACTGAAATGCGGCTCCGTACGACGGAGAGCGGCGGCAACGTGCCGCTGCGATATCTCCTGCCTGCGGAGCGCGGGGAACGAAATATTCCCGGCCAGAGGCCGGCGAATGGACGGCCTCCTGTCCGTCCGTAATACGCGGTCGCGCAGGAGCACGACCCTCCGCCGCGCCAAAGGCGCGGAAGACAAAACGAGCAGATCTCGTGGAGGGACGGCCTCTGTGCCGTCCAAATCGTCAGCCGTTCTCGTCAACCGAAATTCAGAAGTCTGAACCTCCGTGAAGTTTGATGAGCAGGCATCCACTGAGTATTCACAGGATGATGGACCCCCCGGATGCCAGCTCTTTGCGGACTGCCGCACTGTCAATTACCTCAGGAACACATCGGCTTTTCAGCATTTGGACGGCTGCACAGCCAGCCGCTTCGCCACACTGATTTAAATTGACCATAACACGCACGGCACCAAATGCGTTACGATCGGCATCAATCATTCTCCCTGCCGTCAAAAGATTCACGGAATTTCGCGGGATCAGGGAGCATAGCGGAATTTGATAAAATCCGGGAAAATCCGCTCCTTCCGGAATAATTCGTTCTGTTTTGCAGCCATTTTTGCTGTAAGTATGCTTGGTTCCATCCAGGCGCCAGAACGATATTTTATCGCTGGAATCATCGTGAATATCGATTGGATAGGTACCGTTTGCAATGGCATCCTCATAACGTTTCCCACTAATCATCTCTTCCCCTGGCAATGTATAAAGTGCATTGATGTGCGCGGTTTCCCGTATTCCAAGATAGGATGGTAGTCCCTGAAGCGATAAATTCGCGTCAGGGAACGTATCTCGCAACATGCACATAATTGAATCCGCCTGGCGGCGGGATTCCATTTCCGCGGCGGTAAATCCCTTTCCATCAAGCAAGTTGGCGTTCAGCACCCTGGTGCCATAGAGCATGAACATGGCACTGCCCGGCACAATCATTCCCCAATGAAAACCACAGGGCAAATCGGGATATTTGGAACGATTTTTTTCGATGAGTTTGCGCAATTCAATTTCTCCGGCTTGCGACCAATTCATGATCCGCAAACCAGCCGTTGGCGGCTGGGGGTGATCCGGGATGCGCATGGGGAATCCGGCACGCATACACAGAGTACCATCGCCGGATGCATCGATGAAAACTTTTGCTTTGATTATGCCGCATCCACTGCGGTTTTCCACGACGATGTAAGCAACCTTGCCGGGTTCACACATAACCGGTTGGGTAAAAAGGGTATCAAGGTAGGGAACCACTTGGTTTTCCAGTACCAATTTATCCAGCTCAAGACAAAGTTCTTCAGGATTGAATCGAATTCCATATTGTGTTTTATCAGCTTTTCTGAAATCGCATCCTACCGCGTTTTTCATGAACAAACGTTCCAAAACCTCAAAAGTCAGCCCACCGATAATCTGCTGTTCAAAGTGTGCATCGAAGAGTGAATGCCACATGCCGACCATACCCGCTACCGCCACGCCGCCAAAACGGTTTTGTTTTTCCACGATGACGGTTTTCGCGCCCAGCCGGGCCGCTCTAAGCGCAGCAAAAACCCCGGTACAACTGCCGCCGACAACACAAATATCGGCTTCCTCTGTGAAATCGACTTTTCTTGGCCCTAACGTCACTTTCTGCATATAAACATTCTCCATTTCGTTTGATTCATTTGTGCCAATCTCTCCCGCAATCGCGTTCGACGACATCTTTCGATTTTCGGAATAACTTCAACTTTATAAAAACGCGCCAACTTCAATCAGCTTCCTGTTGAATATTTTCTTTACTCGTCTTCGTCAAAAAAACGAATAAAATGCTGATATAATTCACCGTTATTCCGCCGGGATGGGAATGAGTTCAAGGGATTCGATTTCCGGTTCTTCAAATCTTTTCGGATAGATGAAGCGCATCCGTACCGTCGCGACATTCGGAGTGTGGCGAATGACGAACTCGTAGTCGACCGGTTCACTGGTCAACCTGCCGCGGAAGGCATCACGCCACGGCCCCGGACGCCCGGCCCATTCCATTTCGATATATCTTACGATCAGATACTCTCCTGTGGCGCGGAACCTGACCTTCAAATCGTAATGTCCGTAAAACATGTGGGTAGCGGACAAAACCGTCCCCCGGGGTCGTGCAAGACGCAGGAAAAGCGGACGGGTTACCTCGTCGTCTGGTTTAGAGCCGAAGCGATGATAATCGTCCGGAAGCTTGACGGTCAATGGTTCCGGCAGAATGATGGGACGCGGCAGATCGGGCGCGGAATATGAATCAAGCGCGGTTTCCCGCTGTTTGGAAATTTCCCGAAGGAAAACATTGTTGTACAAAACGTGTCCCAGCCCTTCCATTCCCAACCAGACTTCGTAATCACCGGTTTTCGGCACGGAGAAGAGGCATACACCGGTTTTCGGCGTTTTAGAGAGTAACGGCCGCCAGTTCAGACGCGTGCCCAGTATTCTGATGTCCGCGACGGCGGTAAGCGTCTCGATGCGGGTTCGGCTTCCGGTCTTGTCGCTGATAAAATAATCGAAGGAAAGCACGTATGTCGTATTTTTCTTAAGATTCACCTTCTGTTGATATCCGGCGAAAGGAGTGTAGGAAAAACGCCCCTTGAAGCCGGTGAGACCGCCCCAGACGCGGCCGTCAATAGTTTTTTTGAAGCTCTTACAGCCATTTCCGGCGTTCCATTTCACGTAACGCCATCCGGCTTCCTGGTCGGTTTTTACCTTTTCATCTTTGAAGGCGGGTTGCGGCAACAAATTTTCTGCATTTAATATTGTCTCGGCATTATCGTTCAGCCAGGCGATTTCAGAATTGTCTCCGACGGCTTCGATGAATTTCTTCCAGCCGCTCATATTGTTCGCCTTTTTTGATGCCGCGAAGAGAGGAAACGCGACCGCCTCCGGCGAAAGCATTCTTGACACGGAAAACAGTCTGTCCGGCCGTCCCGGCGGAAGGTGTTCCCGAGCCGCGCGATACAGCGTGTCGACTTCCCGGCGTTTTTTCTCAAGTACAATCGCTCTTTCCACCAATTTATCGAGTTTTTCCGGTACGGGACTGCCGAAAAGCGCCGCCAGTTCCGATAGCTCATTCAAAAACGTATAGTACTGTATTTTTCTGTCGAGCAGCCGTCGTCCCTGCGGATTGTCCGCCATGCTTTGTGCTTTTTTCAGAAGCGCGAGCAATTTCCCGCAGGTTGCAGCATCGAACAATACGACTTGTTGTGGAGAATAGCGCCAGAAATGATACTTGTCCGGCAGACGCACCTTCTGGGATTCCCACTTCTCGCGGCAGATATCGTAGAACTCCAGCATGGCGGTCGAGCCCCGGCCGAACATTGTTGTCGTGAATTCCTCGAGCAGGTCTTGATAGCGCAGCGATGGCTCCCACAGTTTCCGCGCGAGGATA
Organism: Victivallaceae bacterium; assembly: GCA_018400135.1. Taxonomy (GTDB): domain Bacteria; phylum Verrucomicrobiota; class Lentisphaeria; order Victivallales; family Victivallaceae; genus M55B135. The sequence continues at coordinate 2,198 of JAGYNC010000144.1, read as the reverse complement.
TAGTACTTGATCCCGTCGACCGGCCATTGCGGATTACATTCTGAGCTCCACAGCCGAGTGTTCGGTGTCGCCGCCATCGCGTCCATATATTCTTCGAGTATTTTCATCGGAAATATCGGGATCAGATAACCAATGCCGTAGAAGTAGCTGTACAACCCGAAATACTTGACCGATTTGAACATTTTCAGACTTCGCGGCAGATCCTTGCGGTTTTCATCGCAGAAGAAAGGAAGAAAAGAGTTGACGCGCGCCACCATGATGTTGGGATGAATTTTCATATCCTCCGGGAGATCGCGGATGTTCGCGTAGGCGATAACTCCGATATATTTATCCGGATAGACCGCGGCAACTTGTTCCGCCACTCTGTTGTAGAAGGTAAAGGCCAGTCTCGAGAAATCGGGTAATCCGCGCGAATTCCTCCCCGGTTTGCCGTTCACCTTTTCGCATTCGTCGCAACGACAATAACCACCTATGTCATTGACTCCGAGTGGGATACTGACAGTATCAGGATTGTTTCTGAAATATTCGATGACGTTTTGAGCAATGACATTCACAACCTCGGGATTACTCATGCAGGGCTGCCAATAAATCCCGCGGTCAGACGGCGGCACCTCATGTTTGCCGCCGGGTTTTTTTACGGGAAAATACTCGGGATGGGTCTTGCCGTAAACGGACGGCTTGATATGTTTGCCCAGTCCGTGGTGGATGTAGAAGCGCGGCCAGATGCGGTTATGTTCATACCAGAGGTAGTCATACGAATTCCGCCCAAAAAAATTCCGTGAAATGAAGAAGGGATTATTGAGTGAATCCAATCGCGGCAGGGAAAAATGCCTGTTTTGCGGCACATGGGTGCCGTCGGGACCGGGAAGAAAAAACCTGATGCCGCAGTGATCCTGGAGGAAGCCGTAGATGCCGAAACGGGTGCCTATCTCCGAGCCGCCGACGATCAACAGGCTGCCGTCGCCTTGACTCTTCAGCCAATACCCGTCCGGAGCACATTTTGTCATATCCGGCACCTCCGTTATTCCCGGATTCAATCCCACGTGTATCCGGTTGCCGGACTTCGCGGCCCGGGACGCAATGATTATCGGATGGTCGCCGCCCGTGATTTGATTAAGATAATAAGCCAACTCCCGCGCCGAAAATTTGATTTCACGCGAGGCGTCATCTGGAATCACGATTATTGTTTGCTCCAGCGCATTGGCGCTCCATGTTACGGCAGCCAGCAGAAACAAAATCAGTCGTTTCATATTCAAACATCTCCCTTGATTCCGCGAGGATATTCCATCCTCACGCTTTTTTATGAATTTATTGTTTTTTATCTATTGAGTTCCGGCAGCAAACTCTCCATGCTGATATCTTGCACATTCCTCTTATTGAGCTTCAAATCGACTTCGTTACGGCAACGTATTATCCACATAGTTGAGCTCCCCGGGAGCGAAAGTCGCCACATGTCCATCCACAAACGCGAAATTGGCGGTTTGAGAAGGATGAATACCCCAGATGTAACCGCTCCAGGTGGGGCCAATATAAGTAGGATAGGCCTGCCGATGAGTAGTATCGTATTCGTTGAATAGAATCAACACTGATGATTTCCGCACGATTTTGGATGAAGACACTTTAACTCCGGTAAGCATGTCTGGATTGTTATATTGAATTTCCGGAGATACGGAGGTGTTCATCGCATATGTGGAGAGAGAATAACCAAGTCCGCTCGGTACCGCATAGTTGGGACCGGGAGCGACCGTGTTGATGGACGGACAATAATATTTCAACCCGCCGCCGTCGTACAACCAGCGATAATCATATCCTGCGGGATTGTTGGAGCACCCGTAATAGGTGGTGTAACTATTTTGAAGTTCCAGATACCCTTTTAGTAGATATGTCCACTGCGTGGTGTACCCTCTGCTGGCAGATGGTGCCATTGCAGTGGGAACAATGAAATCCTCGTTGTCGTTGGCGTAGAACACCGCCGCCGTGCCTATCTGTTTCATTTTATTGGCGCATTCTATGCGCCGGGCGGTGTCCCGGGCTTTCCCCAGCGCTGGCAGCAACATGCTGGCAAGGATCGCGATGATTGATATCACCACGAGCAATTCAATGAGGGTGAAATTGTTGGCAATGAACGACTTGCGACTTTTTTGCGATCTCATTTCCGGTACCTCCCTTGAGTTGTTTTGCGGGAATACTCCCGCGCT
>JAGYNC010000143.1 GCA_018400135.1 Victivallaceae bacterium | reverse complement strand
ACGCCCAGCATGCCGGCGGCAGTCCAGCCGAAACGAATTATCAAAGCGCCAAGCAAGATAAACAAAGCACCCCAGCCAAAACGGTTAAAAAACAACAATGAAATACCCACAAAAATCATGGCGCTGCCGATGAAGTGGGCAATTACTGAATTCTTTGGCGACAATGTCCGATACGCGCCAACCGGATTCAGTTGCGTTTTACGTCCCAGGGTAATTTCACACAACATCACCGGAAATCCGATAATAGCTATACATAACAAGTACACCAAAACAAATGCGCCGCCACCGTTTTCTCCGGTAACATAAGGAAATTTCCAGATATTGCCCAGCCCGATTGCCGATCCGGCCGCCGCCAGAACAAAACCGAGATTGCCGCTCCAGTGTTCACGCTTGTTCTTTTTCATGAAAATAGATTCCTTTCATATAATTAGTGCCTGAACGAAAAAGGGCTTTTTTCGTCGGCACTAATTATCAATTGAAACAACTTTTCTTGTTCCGCTCTCCAGGGAGACGGCCAAATCCCTTCCAACCCGGTTTTGATTAACAACGGATCAGCGTCGAATAGTTCAATAGCGGCGAGTTTTGCGCCACGAGTGATAATTTCGGGTTGAATGCCTTGTTCCAGAACCACGCGCATTGTGCCGATAATCCGGTCGTTCCAGCCCAGTTTGCGCCACAGATCGCGCGTAATCCGATCAATCGCGTCACGCAAAAAGGGGTTGGTCATGCGTTGCAACAGATCGTCGGCGTACTCCTGATAACCCTGTGGTGTGAACAACGAATCAACCCCGTCCCATTTCGCGCACAATGCCGCACCTGATTCATTGACAAAAGCGTTTCTTGCGGTTTGCATCAACTCGGGCAATTCCCGCAGTTCACTCATGTATTCACGACCGGCCTGTTTCCCGAGAATACCCAGAAGAAAATGAATCGCGTTATGACCATAAAGCTTTGCTTCTTCAAAAGGATAGAGATTGTTTTTTACCAGTAGTCCCTGCACTTTACGCTTTTCAATTCCAGGGGCTTCGGAAATCAATATACGGTTGAACTCTTCAACCAGATGACCCCGATCAGCACTGGGACAGAGTGTCGCCAAATTTTGTTTCTGGCACTCTGCTGCAGGAACAACTCCACTCATTTTACCAACCACCGTATTAAGATAGTGAGTGTTATTAAAAGAGTGTCCAACAGCTTTAGTCAACTCTTCAGCGGCGTGATTATTGTTTTCCGCAGTATAAATAAAGCGCAGTTTATCAGGATTACGGCTAAACCCTTCCCGCAGCCAGTCGGCAGTTGCCGCAAAAAAATTAACACTGGGAAGTGCAGTAGCCAGTTCATCTGCCTCTGCGGCGGCAGCGATCAACTTTTCCAATTCTGTAGGTTGACGCGGATTATACACCTCAATATTGGTGAATGTTTCGCGATAAACCCGGTCTTCGCCCGCAATATTGATGGTTATTTCGCCACCGCATGCGTTGACCACCTGCTGAATATGTTCATCGACTTCCGCAATAACAATACGATCAAAACCACCAAGGGAAGCTCCTGAGAGAAAAATTCCGGTTTGAATCGGTCCCAGTCCGACACCAACAAAAGTACTCATAAATTAATCGCCTTTCAAACGGATTTAATGATTAGGAGCCGTTCAGCAATAACCTTATAGCTCCTTATGAAAGTCGTCATCATCTATGATAACAACTGATGAAAAGAAAATAATAATCCCGGTTAATGGCAATGCAAGGGATATTGAGAAAATTTTTGACAGGATAAGCATATAAGGGTAATCCCTCACTCTTTGGGTGGGGTCGAGGCTACGACACCCGAGGAGGAACGATTTGTGCTCTGTAGTATTGACCCCGTCCCAAAGGAAAGAGTGAGACCTTACATGTAACTTCTCTCAAATGTTTTCACCAATCCAGTATCATATTGCGTCGGTAGTGCTATATTTTTTTACAATTTGTTTCGAACTTAGAACTTTGGATTTAAAACGAAATATTAAGGGAGTGCAACAATGAGTGACCAGAGTAAATGTCCGGTAACAGGCATGAAAAGCAAATCCATCGCGGGCGGCGGCATCTCTAATCGGGACTGGTGGCCCAATCAGATAAACATCAAAATCCTCCATCAACACTCATCCAAAAGCAATCCGATGGGAACCGAATTTAACTATGCCGAAGAGTTTAAAAAACTCGATTTGCAAGCGATAAAAAACGACCTTTATGCGTTGATGACCAAATCACAGGAGTGGTGGCCGGCGGATTTCGGCCATTACGGACCCTTTTTTATCCGCATGGCCTGGCATAGTGCGGGTACTTATCGCATGGGAGATGGTCGCGGCGGCGCCGGCTCCGGCTCACAACGCCTGGCTCCACTCAACAGCTGGCCGGATAATGTCAACCTCGACAAAGCACGCCGCCTGCTGTGGCCGATTAAACAAAAATACGGCAGAAAAATATCTTGGGCCGATTTGCTGATTCTTGCCGGTAACTGCGCCATTGAATCCATGGGGCTAAAAACATTCGGGTTCGCCGGGGGACGCGAGGACGTGTGGGAACCGGAAGAAGATATTTACTGGGGTTCCGAAGACAAATGGCTTGGCGATAAACGCTATACCGGAAAACGGCAACTGGATAATCCACTTGCGGCTGTACAAATGGGACTGATTTATGTTAATCCAGAAGGACCTAATGGCAAACCTGACCCTGTCGCCTCAGGAAAAGACGTTCGAGAAACTTTTGCACGCATGGCCATGAATGACGAAGAAACGGTAGCATTAGTTGCCGGCGGACATACTTTTGGCAAGTGCCACGGTGCCGGCCCCGCGACTCATGTTGGCCCGGAGCCCGAAGCGGCCGGACTCGAAGAACAAGGTCTTGGCTGGAAAAGCAATTTTCGCAGCGGAAAAGGTGATGATACTATCGGCAGCGGAATTGAAGGTGCCTGGAAACCCAATCCCACCCAATGGGATATGGGCTATCTTAAAGTGCTGTTCAAATACGAATGGGAACTGGTAAAAAGCCCGGCCGGGGCCTATCAATGGTTGGCAAAGGACGTTGACGAGGAAGATATGGTGGTTGCGGCACATGATCCGAACAAAAAGAACCGTCCGATGATGACCACTGCCGACCTCTCTCTGCGTTATGATCCGATCTATGAACCAATTGCGCGACACTACCTGAATAACCCCGAAGAGTTTGCCGATGCGTTCGCCCGCGCCTGGTTCAAGTTGACCCATCGAGACATGGGTCCGCGTTCGCGCTACCTCGGCCCGGAAGTACCTGCGGAAGAACTGATTTGGCAGGATCCGATTCCCGAAGTTGAACACAAACTGATTGATGCAAAAGATATTGCCGAACTAAAAACTAAAATACTTGCTTCAAACCTTTCAATATCACAATTGGTTACTACCGCCTGGGCTTCGGCATCAACATTTCGCGGCTCGGACATGCGCGGCGGAGCAAATGGCGCGCGGATTCGCCTTGCTCCGCAAAAAGATTGGCAAGTAAATCAGCCAGAACAACTTCAAATGGTGCTTAACACTCTTGAAAATACTCAAAAGGGATTTAACAACGCTCAAACCGATGGCAAAATGGTCTCTCTCGCCGACCTGATTGTTCTTGCAGGTTGCGCCGGCATTGAACGGGCCGCAAAAAATGCCGGTCGCAATGTAACTGTTCCTTTCACCCCCGGACGTGCCGATGCCTCGCAAGCACAAACCGACGTTGATTCTTTCGCTGTACTTGAACCGGTCGCGGATGGTTTTCGCAACTTTCTCAAGTCAAAATTCTCAGTTACAGCGGAAGAACTGCTTGTTGACCGCGCACAACTACTGACGCTGACGGCACCGGAGATGACTGCTCTAATCGGCGGCATGCGGACGCTTAACACCAACTACAACCAGACAAAACACGGCGTACTCACCTTCCGTCCTGAATCACTGACTAATGATTTCTTCGTGAATCTGCTCGATATGAAAACGGAATGGAAAGCGACTTCGGATGATAATGTGTTCGAAGGAGTTGACCGGAAAACCGGCGAACTCAAATGGATCGGCTCCCGGATAGATTTGGTTTTCGGCTCAAATTCTCAACTTCGGGCAATTGCCGAAGTTTACGCCTGCAAGGATTCCAGCGATAAATTCATCAATGACTTTATCGCCGCATGGAATAAGGTGATGAATCTCGACCGTTTCGATCTTACGTAAAATAAAATTATAAACAGATTTAGTGCCTGAACCAGACCGGCAGATAGAAATCCGGTATGGGTTGAATGCCGAAGTGCTCAAGTTTTCGGCTATAAACGTAAACCCGTTCCAGCAGCCGATGAATTACGCCCGCATTCGTCGGCCAGCAACTCGATGCTTTGACACTACGAATATTTCCACAGCAATGTCATTTTTAAGTTCAACAATAAGATTTTGCGGCGCTTCAGCGCTAAAGAGGTGGCTGGGGCTCCGGCAGGGCAATAGTGCGGGACCAGCTCTGGAGCGGATCGTGATTACCACAGACAATATAACTTTTGATGCCGACATCATCCAAACGCTGCAATGCCTGACGAAAACAAAGCCTGGCCGCCAGACTCTGATCATCGCTGTCGAAGACATCCCCGGCAATCAGAACAAAATCCACCTTTTCGGCAATCGCTTGTTCAACAATCGCGTCAAAAGCACAAAATGTTTAAATTATAAGCGATTGCTGTTTTTTTTGCTTGCTAATCATCGAAAATCGGCTAATTTATACGTTTCAAATCGGGGTATAGCGCAGTTTGGCTAGCGCATCTGCTTTGGGAGCAGAGGGTCGCAGGTTCAAATCCTGCTACCCCGACCATTTTCCGCTCAATTCCAGCCTTAATCCCCCACTCTTTTGCGCTATTTTCTGTATAGAAAAGTGTTGCGATAAATATATCGGCAATTTCCACACTGTCAAAAATGCCAGGACAAGTCATTCCGCCCCTCCCCACCCTCACCCTCTCCCCCTCTTCCCCTCTCACCCTCTTACCCTCTTCCCCTCTCACCCTCTTACCCTCTTCCCCTCTCACCCTCTTACCCTCTCACCCCTTAACACCTAACCCTTAACACTTAACACCTCTCCCCTGCCCCTCCCCTCATCCTGTCAATTCTGCTTCCGCAGGTGATTTCCCGTAAAGTTTATCAAACCAGGCGAAGGTATAGGGATTATTGTCTTCATGCGCGCCGTCAAAAATTTCGAAGTAAAGTGTGTTGTGTCCCAATTTCTCCAGAGCGGTTGCCAAATTAAGCGAATGCACATAAGGCACGGATTTATCGTAACGACCGTGGTGTATTGACAACGCCTTGACCTTAAGCAGCGGAGAAAGATAACTCATTGGCGAACGCAGCGCGTATTGCGCGTCAACTGCCGGGGACACGCCAGGCACACCGCCGCAACACGCTTCGATATGTGGCGCATAACCGTTGCCGTCACCATAGTATTTTTGCCATAGAGCCACATCGGTAATCGGACACCAGGCAATAACTGCCCGCCATACTTCCGGTTTGTGCGCGGCAGTCATCAGCGACATGTGTCCACCCCCGCTACCGCCGGTCAGAAAAATATTGGTGGAATCAATGCTGTATCCAGCACAAACATGCCCTACCGCGTCGATAATATCCTGTCTGGCCACCTGCGAACCGCAAGCCATCTCCGCTCGCGGATTGGTGCTCAGGTTAGGGCCGCGAAATTCCGGCAATAACAACGCCCAGCCGCGTTCCAAACAAAATGACAAATATTTGTTTTGCTGATTGAAGCGGTCTGCGCTCCAAGTATGGAGCCCAACCACCAAGGGAACATTTTTTCTACCCTTTGGAAAGAATAGAAGACTGGGTTCAATTGATCCGTCAATCGACGACTTAATCTGAATTTCATTCATAATCTTTGAGTACCTGCCCAAGTATATCTTTGCAGTAGCTACAGGCTTCACAACGATGCCCGCATGTTGCCGTGTGCTCAAACCAGTTATCAGGAAATGCTTCGTTGTCAATGAACATCGGTACCAGCAACGCGGAAAATCCCGGTTCCAGCAAATCAAGCAGATTGCCGCGGAACGAGGCGGTTGAATAGGCATTCAACACCATTCGCGGATGAGCATGAAGCCGTGTCGCTAATTTGACAACATCTGCAAGCCCTTCGTAGTTATGCAAATCCTCCGGTCTGATCCAGGTAGACTGTAGGAGGACTTTGTGCATTTCAGCCTTGCGGAGAATATTCCAGCAGACAAACGGTGTCCAGTTCTTAATGTTCTTCATTTCGTCAATTTCAGCATCATGTGCCACCATGTTATCATGAAAAGTCTGTCCGGGGCAACAATACAAACAGCCACTATTTGCCAGTATACACAATCCTTTGCCGTTGTTGTCACACCACTTACGGATACGTTTGACATACTCCAGATCGCGCTGAAAATCACGTTGCAGATAATAGCTGTCAAATAAACCGGCAACGTATTCCATTGCCTGTATTGTACCAATCCGCATATTAACCGAAGCTCTGACTTCGATTTTGGGAAAATATTTTTTGACGGTACGTGCTATTGCCAACGACGTAGTTGTGACAACATCAATTCCGCTGCAACAATTAAACAGATGTTCAATAATTGAAATTGTTTCATTTGCCAGATTTTCACTCACCGCCCGTGCGCCATAACAATTAGCATTGAACAGCAAATCCAGCTTAATGCCATGTTTCTTAAAGCATCGCAAATCCTCTTCAAGTATTTCCTGGGCATTCCAATCACGTTTTCCTCTGGCATATCCCAGTTGATTGCGTCCGGAAGCCTGTCCCGGCCAGCCAGACATTTAACCGGTTTATTTTTTTCTTCCTGAAGCCGCTCTTCATAGGATTTCTC
>JAGYNC010000142.1 GCA_018400135.1 Victivallaceae bacterium | reverse complement strand
TACAGCACCATTTTCCCTTAAAATAGCATCAGTGGGGAAAGAGTGGTCGAAATTGGAGGCAACATTTAAGTTGCAATTGCCGAACCGGGACGTAGTTGGTAAGGTTTTGTTCGACCCCGCAACCGGAGCAGCCAGGATTGATGTTGAGAGTATGGCTGAGTTAGATCAAACTCTTCGTTTTGCCGCTGATTACCTGCAATTCAAGATGCCGTCCGGGTTGGAAGTGAACGGTAACGTGGCTGTCGAAGGAGAGTTCAATTTAAAGTTGAAACCGTTACAGCCGGGCAATTTCAGTTTAAAGGGAACAATTGGCGCTGGCGAACTCAAACATAACGGTTTCTGGCTAAGGAACCGTATGTTGCCATCGGGGCGAAAAATTCCCATGATTTTGCATATCAGCCGTGAGGATGGCAGACTTGCAGCGCGACTGAAGGACGGTCTCCTTTATAAACCGTTGCCGGTAATGATGAAAGAACTCAACATTGATATTCCATCCGACAAAGTTTTGCCGATTTTAACCAGCGGGACGTTTGCTGTTGACCTGACCCAATTTCGTTTTTTGCAAAATTACGGTATTCAACCGGCCGGTGAGACCGGGGTTGAAAAAACGTTCACCGGCCGCTTTAATCGTGTTGATAGCGCATGGCATTTCAATACTGAGTCGCGGGTGGATACCAGGCAGCAGCCGACATTAGAGAGGTATGTGTTTTCCAGGGACAATATGAATTTCTTTTGTGATTTCAGTAATTTGGAAATCAGCGGCAGCGGTATTGGCTTTGTCGGTAATCTGGATTTTCATGGCAATATCGACGCCCTTAATGTGGTCGCGGAAAAGACAGCATTTTCGGGCAGGGAGGGTAATTTTCAGACCAGCTTTAAACTAACCGCGGATAAGAGTGGGGAACTGTCAACCGGCGAGAACTCTTTTAAATGTTATTTACCCGAACTTTTCTATTTCACCGACGAACATCGGTTGACCGCAAACAAATTGAAATTAAGCGGTAAAACAATCTCCACCGATGACAATCCGGTTGCCATGCGATTTGAACTGGGATGTGGTGATTTTATTGTTCGCGGGGAGCGTGACTCGTTATCGGGAAGCCGGTTTAATATAATTTCAGATCTGACAAAATCACCACGTGACTCTTTATGGCATGGACAACTAAATTTGGACTCCGAGAAACTCGTCGGCAGAGATGATGTTGCAGATTTTGACATTCGCGGGATATCTGTCAGGAGTTCCATAGCAGTAAGCCGTCCGACGCTAACTTCAGAAACGTTGCGCGCGGTAAAAGCCCGTGTGCGTTTGAGCGATGGCGGATATGGAACCGAAACAAGTCAGATCAGGCTTGAAAATGCCGATCTGGGGTTGTCGATGGTGTTTTCTCAGACCGGTGGCCGCTTGCTGGACAAAACACTTACCGGGGATGTTGATGTGATTAGATGGTCGCACCAAAATAACTCATTAACTCTTTGGAAATCCAGGTTGTTCGGCGCGTTAAAACGCGGAGAATCACTTGTTGACGCTGCCGCTGATTCAGATTTTCTGGAACGCCTCGAAGTAGATAAAATGGAATTTTCAACTCCGGATATTAAATTGATTGCCGGCTCCGGAACATTAAGGATCGAAGGACAAATGCAGCCGGATCGGTTGTTTCCAGTCAAGAGTAAACTTTCTGTTTCCCTGCCGACACTGTGGGCGTTGGGTAAGGATACAAAGGTCAGAGCTGAACAGGTGGATGCTGATTTGACGGCTGGTTTTACCAGTGCATCATCCATCAAAACCGCGCTAAGAGAGGCGGCCTTTTCTCTGAACTCCAGCGAGGTGTCGGGCAATTACGGGGATCGCGACTTTTCCGGTAAAACCGTTAATCTTCTAGCCAAAGCTAAAATTAATTCCACCGATCCCGCATCAGACGGCGTGGCGGTGGAAAATTTTGTAGGGGAGGGGAGTGTTACGAAGTTTGCCTTAGCTGCTCCCGCCGGTGATGTTGAGTTAGATAAACTTATGTTAACCTGTCAGACCGACAGTGACGCGAAATCCGGAGATTTACGCTGGCACCCAACCGCTATTGGCAAACAACTACAAGCGGCGTGGAACGGCTATCGCGCTGTAAGTCCTGAAATTAGTTTGAAAGGCTATTTTGATGGCAATGGATTTTCTGGAAAATTAAAGGTAAATCAAGGTCAAATATCTTATGATAAGGAGAGCTTGACATTGAGTGAAACCGGTTCACGGGTACCGCTGGTGTTCGATTCCGCTTCTCTGAATTTGAACCACAAAGGTACTGAATTAGCATTTGATGGCGAATTTCATTCACCACTACTCGCGGTGAATCCAGTAATCCGTGGCGGCATTACGTTGCCATTGTCACCGTGGCGGTGGCACATGGCCTTTATCGTGCCGCGTCACACTACATCGGAACCATTCCAGGCGGGACACTATTTCCCTGAATTTGAAGGGTTATCGTTTAAGGGGACGAGCACACTTCATGGAGAATTGTCAGGCAACGGAGAAAAACTTGTTTCCAGTCAAATGTCGATTAAACTGGAAAATTCAGAATTACGTTTTCGCGATTGGTTAATCAGTGGCATCACTGGTTCATGCCGATTCGATAACTTGGTGGAGTTACGAAGCGCGCCGCGTCAGAGATTTACATTCCGACATCTGGAGCATCAACAATATAACCTTGAAGACGGCAGCGTTAACTTGCAAATCGAGACACCTGAAACAGCTTATATCGAACATGCAAAATTCAACTGGCTGGGAGGGGAGGTGCGCTCGTTGTCCCCATTTTATATTAGCACCGATCCGAATGAAGAACCAGCGACCTTTCAGGTAGACAATCTGCAATTGGAACCATTATTCAAATTACTTCGACTTGGCGGCACCGCATCTGAGACCACACTTTCCGGGAAATTGCGCCCAATAATAACCGACGGTAAACTGCGCCTGGTCAATGCTGATCTTGCTGCTGAATCCGGCGCGTCAGGCAGATTGCAATTACCGGAAATAAGTCGTTTTGCCAATCCGGCGGAGACAAATCCTGACGCAATGAATAATTTGGAATTTGTCCAGGAGGCATTGCGGGATTTTCAATATAAATGGTTGCGGTTATATTTAAACGAACAGGAAAGTTGCTGGGATGTGCAATTGAAAACCGGAGGCTCTCCGGCTAAACCGATTCCCTTCAAAATCGACGCAACTTCCAAACTCTTTGTCAGAACGCGTTCCGGCGAACCGCAATTTTCCCGCAATGTTATATTGGAAAGTGACTTTCGTTTACCAAAGGAATAATGCTGATGCCACAACAAATTTTAAATGCGTTTATCGGTTTCTTGGGACTGGAACGCGGCTTGAGTCAAAATACTGTCAGCGCGTATCGTACTGATTTGTTGGACTTTATCGAGTGGCTCGCCCAACAGACGGGAATAACTGATTTTACGCGCGTGACTCGACAACATGTGCTCGATTATCTTGGTTACTTAAAAGATAATGGGCTGGAAACATCTACCCTGGCGCGGCGATTGGTGGCAATCAAAATGTTGTTTCGCTTTTTGTTTCAGGAAAAACTGGTGCCAGCTAATATTACCGATGTTATGGATTCTCCCAGACTGTGGAAGTTATTACCCGATTTTCTCAGTGCGCGTGAAGTCGATTTACTCCTTCGGGTGTTTCCCGCTTCTGAGAAAAAACCTCTGATGTTTCGCAATCGGGTGATCCTCGAGCTGATGTATGCCTGTGGTTTACGTGTTTCTGAGTGTGCATCTTTGGAGTTGGACGCCATAAATTTTGATACCGAAATTGTCAGAGTCAGAGGCAAGGGCAGCAAGGAGCGCCTGGTGCCGGTTGGAAAGACCGCGCTGCGGTTGTTGTCCAGATACCTGGCAAGGATTCGGCCGGAATTGGTCAAAAACCGCATGGAAGCGGCAGTATTTTTGTCAAAAAACGGCAAAAAACTTGATCGTGAATGGATTTGGCGCATAGTTAAGGATGCGGCAACGTTAGCCGGTATTCAAAAAAATATTCACCCTCATACTTTGCGGCATTCCTTCGCCAGTCATCTGCTGGAAAATGGCGCCGATTTGCGCGTTATTCAGGAAATGCTGGGACATGCCGACATCAGTACTACGCAAATTTATACTCATGTTGACCAACAGCGTCTCCTGAATGTCCACCGGCAATTTCATCCCCGCGGGTAGAAATTCGGTAGATGTTGAATTCTCAATCAATAAAACAAAAACAAAAAACAATGAACCTCACACCGGAAGATGTCTTATCGAAACAGCAAATAGAAAGTGGCCTAAAAATGGTCATTCGCGACGGTGTTGCCTCCCAAGCGATGGGCGTTCTCACTGGCGGCGCGTTTCTTGTTGCTTTCGCGATACATCTAGGAGCTTCAAATTTAACGATAGGCTTATTGGCCTCCATCGGACCACTGAGTCAACTGCTTCAGTTACCCGCTATCCTGTTGGTGGAAAGAATTCGCAATCGAAAAAGCATCGTGCTTGTCGCAGCCGCCTCGGCCAGGATTTTTTGGCTACTCATCGCAATGATTCCTTTTCTTTTTGATACCCGAACCGGACTCGTCGTTCTGGTTGTATCCCTCGTCCTTTCTTCCTCGCTTGGTGCCGTTTCCGGTTGTGGATGGAACTCGTGGATGCGCGATTTGATACCTGAAAACATATTGGGCAAGTTTTTTTCCAAGCGCATGCGAGTTGCCATCGGATTCGGGATTCTTATAAGTGTTCTTGCCGCAGGTTATCTGGATATCTGGAAAAAATTGTTCGTCGAACACGAAATCTATGCGTATTCGATTCTTTTCCTTGCCGGTTTTGCCGCAGGAATGGCGGGGCTTTTCTTTCTTGCTTCCACGCCTGAACCCAAAATGCAGGTTGCTTCCGAAAATCTCAATCTAGTCAGGTTGATTAGTTTGCCGTTCAAAGACGAGAATTTCCGAAAGCTGATTGCCTTCATGTGTTCGTGGAACTTTGCTGTAAATTTAGCCGCGCCGTTCTTCGTGGTTTATATGCTCCGGCGGCTGGGACTGAGTATGTCGTTCGTCATCGCGCTTTCTATTTTAAGCCAGATTTTTAACTTCATGTTTCTCAAAATATGGGGTAAATACACGGACCATTTTAGCAATAAATCCGTGTTGACGGTTTGTGGTCCCTTGTTCCTGCTTGCCATATTGGCCTGGGTGTTCACGACTATGCCGGACAAGTATTTTTTGACCATTCCGTTGCTTGTCATTATTCATATCGTGATGGGGCTTGCTTCAGCCGGAGTATCGCTCTCTTCCAGCAACATCAGCCTCAAACTGGCACCCAAAGGACAGGCCACAGTTTACCTTGCGACAAATACGATGATGAATTCTTTCGCAGCCGGCATCGCTCCGATACTCGGTGGACTGAGCGCGGACTTTTTTGCGGAACGGCAAATTGATTGGACTTTGAAATATACCACTCCCGACGGTGAATTCATGTTTTCGACACTTAATTTGCAACAGTGGGACTTTTTCTTCGTATTGGCGTTTATAATGGGGTTATATTCAATACACCGTCTTTCGATGATTAAAGAAATCGGTGAAGTCGGAAGAAAAGTGGTGAGCAATGAATTGCTTACCGAAGTAAGAGGACAGGTAAGAATACTTTCATCGGTCGAGGGGATGCGGCAGATGCTGACATTTCCGTTTTCAATGATTCGTGATTTATATTCTATAACAACCACCAAGCCGGGAAATCGGCAAAACAAAAAAACTGTTGCTGACAATAATCCAAGGAGCTGACTATGATTGTACTTTTTGCGTTAACTTTAGTTGTATCTTTTATTGTTGTAAGGATTGGCGCTATCGCATTCCAGCTTACCGGATTGGAGTGGACACTTGCCAAGTTTCAGGCCTTATCCTGTTTTACCGGTACGGGATTTACCACTCATGAAGCTGAATTAATAACGGCAAATCCGCAAAGAAAAAAAATTGCGTCTGTGCTTATGGTACTCGGCAACGCCGGCTTTATAACCTTGATCCTTACCGGTGCCAGTACAGTGATTTCAGAAAAGGATATCGTGTCAGCGCTGTCGAAGTCTTATTTGCCTTTCTACGGAGAGGAAATAGCTAAATTTGTCAACATTCTTGTCCTTGTTGGCATAGTGATTTTTGTCTATAAGATATTTAACAATAAAAAAATCACCTTCAAGCTGACAAATTTTCTCCGGGCCAGGATAACCAAAAATGAATTATTTCAAAGAGTTTCTATCGAAGAGCTGCTTCTGGCCACCGGCGGTTATGGAGTGTCAAGAGTTAAGGTTTTTTGTGAAAGTCCCATTATAAATAAAACACTTGCGGAAACAGATTTAAGAAAACGCGATATTACAGTATTAGCAATAGAGCGGGGAAAAGAAACTATGCCCAACCCCACAGCCGATACTGCTATTCTGCGCGGTGATGAATTGGTTTGTTTCGGCAAACTGGAAAATATCCGCGCTTACCTCTGTCCGGTAGAAAAAATCAGACAGGATAAAGATCAGCAAGCCGACGGTAAAAACGCCGAACAATAGAGGGCGTTCGCCGGATTAGACCGATTCTGACGTATCGCATCGCGCGACTGACAGTGTTTTTTGAAAAACAAAATAAATACCTGATATTCGCTTTGGGTGTCGTTGACAGTTCATAGGGGAACTTTCCATTCTATATACGTTAAAATTTTCAGCTTCGTAATCACACCATACTGAGTTCGAGTTTGTGTTTTATCTTTTCCCAGCCCGGGATGACAGAGTCGAGGAGCTTGTAAAACTCTGGGCTATGATCATGATATTTCAGGTGACACAGCTCATGCGTAACAACATAGTCAATGCATTCTTTAG
>JAGYNC010000141.1 GCA_018400135.1 Victivallaceae bacterium | reverse complement strand
GGTAATGCTCTGTCTACAGAATACCGGACACGTGTTCGGCGAGGTCAGCGGCATGATCGGCAATCGCCTTATAAGTCGCGGTTTTCTGCCCATGACTATGGATTTCGAACAAATGATGGCGGTTGATCCTGATAATGATTTCAAGCGCAACATCAACGGTATTCTGGCTTCCGGGTTGAAGAGTGTTATTCTGAGCGGACTCTACTACTGGCATTATCCATTCATGGAGAGACATCCCGATGTCCGGGCGGTGTTCCTCTATATGATCGACTATGCCGGGGCGATGCCGGAACGCGCGGTGTTGCTTGACCATGAAGAAGCAATCTATCAGGCCGCCGCTCATCTGGCTTCACTAGGACGGAAAAAGATTATGCTCTGTACTTTTAAAACGGAACCGCGCGCAATTAGTTTGGAAACTATTAATAGACACCATTCCACGCAGGTCAGGAACGGTTATGAACGCGCCTTGCGCGAATACGATATTGCCAGCTATAACCGGACACTGTACCGCAACGGCGAGATTGATGAAGAAGAGTTCCGCGATATTCTCGCAAGCAAAAACGCGCCGGACGCAATCGTCTGTACCGATGACCGCTCCGCCATGCAGGTGGAAATGCTGGCCCTGAAACATAGCTTGAAAATTCCCGATGATCTGGCCATTACCGGGGCTTTCAATACACCGTGGAGCGAACTCAGTCCCGTACCTCTGACTACCATTGATTATGACTGGTCTCGGCTTGCCGATGCGGCGATTGAACTGGCCATCGAGGATGACCCGGAACAAAAGATTCGCTACCTTAAACCCAGGCTGATTGTCAAACAATCGACTGTTAAAGCAACAGAACCTGAAAAAAGAAGGAGGAAGCCAAAAATTGCAAATTAATATTCATTGTTCGGAAAGCTCGTCGGGAAAACACAAAAACAAGGAGAACACAACCATGAAAAGGAAAAGCGAAAAACCCGCAACCTGTTGCCAATCAAACATTTTCACCCTTATCGAATTACTCGTGGTGATAGCGATCATAGCAATCCTCGCCAGCATGCTACTCCCGGCGCTGAACAAAGCCAGAGATAAAGCGAAAAGTATTGCATGCGTCAATACTCAAAATCAATTAGGAAAGGCCGTCGATTTCTACGCCAGCGATTATGATGATTTTTTTCCGGCGAAAAGTGTCGCTACCAGACCTCTCTTCATGTTGTATCAAAATAATTATATAAAGAAATCAAATCTACTTTGTCCGGGAGCGGTAGTGCATGGTATTCGCTATGGCTATAATGGCCCTGAGGGGAGACTCTATGAGAATGATTATCTTTTCAATATAAGATTAGGCGGAATAGTGAATGCTGCTTTTCCCGATGTTGCTCCGATAAAGAGGACTTCATTAAAATTGTCCAGCATGGACGTTATGATATTTGACGGACGGGTTACTATTTCGGGGACAAATCAATGGTATGGCTATGGAGCTTATCCGTCCGGTGTCCTTACATTTAAACCTCTGGGCACTTATTATTTTTGGGATTCCGTTCGTCATGGCGGCGAGGTGAATGTGCTGTTCGCCGACGGTCATGTAAAAGTAATCAGGAGCGAGAATGAATATCTGGAAAAGTATAAATATCAGGGAGACAAAAATCTCACCGGAAATCATATCAACCAGTGAACAAATTCATAGCGAATTCAAAACCGACACGGAATCAAGGAATACTTTAATTATTTAATCGAGGATGAAAATTCAATGAAAATATTAACAAAGGTGGTAATTGCGTTCATAATGATGTTATTGTTTCAAGAATTAATTGCACGAGAAAAAAGTAACATAACGATAAATGGCTATAAAGTTCCCTGTGAACATGATTCCAATCACTGGAAGATAAATTATAAGGTCAATCTTGGCAAAGAAAATCCGCCGGAGTTGGAACTTTTCAAAAGCGGCATTAAAAAACACCCCAAGCATCCTCATATTGCCGGATATAATGGGGATGTATTAGTGAAAATTGTCGCACCCGGCCTAGTGGAAGAGATCGGGGTTTCCGCCCTCTATGTCAACTATGCGGATAGACGATCCAGAACCGTCAACATAACATATTCATTGAACGGTTTCGACTTTCTGCCATTGGCAAATGAAACGGGAGCAGGTGGAGGGGTGGCTTTGAGTGGTACCGTCAAGCCAAGCGTCAAGTCGCAAATAGTTTGGTTGCGTTTCAGACGCGAACTAGAGAAAAACGACGCTAATGGCAGGAGCGGCTACGTGGTGTTCAGGTCTCTTGGCTTTGCACTTAAAGGCTCCATGCCCTCGTTGGATGAAGCGCAAGAGAGGATCGTCCTGATCATCCCGGACAAGCCGATTTCGATCTTGCGAGCTTATTCCTCGGACTATTTAAACCGAACCATCACGCCCGAGCTCAACCAGACGCTGGCGGCGGAACGGCTACAAATGTTGATTGCGCGGGCCACAGGAGTAACTCCACTGATAGTGAAAGCTTCGGAAGCGCCGAAAACAGGAATGCGTATTTTTGTCGGGTACGGCCCCCACCTGGAAGGCGTGGTGACCGCTCCTGAGGAACTGGAGGGATTAAAAATTCAGGAGCAGGACGGAAATCTGTTCATCTTGGGACAGATTGCCCCTGCCGGGATGAACAACTGGCCCGCTCCTGTGGACTTGGGGGTGATGCACGCAGTCGAAACTTTCGCCGAGAAGGTGATGGGCTACCGTTTCCTGAATTCGACCCCTGATGACGAGGAGAACTTTGTTTTGGGGACGGTAATCCCGCAACTCGACGGACTTTCCGTTGAACCCGGTCTGTTGATTGAGGATGCGCCGGTCTTCCGTACCCGCTTGCTTTCAACGCGACCGCGGCCACTGATGGGCCTCCGGGCCAACTCCTCGCAAAACTTTGCGTGCAACCACAGCTACGCCCCGAAGGCATGGGAAGAAGAGTATGGCAAGAAACACCCCGAGATGTTTATTCCCAAAAAGTCAGCCGAAGAAACAAAGGCAGAAGAACAGGCGGCGGCGATGGGGATGGAACCTGATTTCGGCTTTCTCGACTACACCGAGCCCAAAGTGCTGGAGGAACGACTCAAACACCTGGATGGGTGGTTCAAGGAAGGCCGTTACCAGAACTTCTTTGCTGGTCGTACTCCCAACGACACTTATATCATTGAAGAACGTCCAGACCGCTCGCCGGGTCATTTTCAGTACAACGACCGAGCGCGCCAACTATTTGATCCGAGTCTGGGTAAATGGGGAAATTTTTCGGGAATCTGGTTTGATTATTTGAATAGGTTGTCCGCCGAAGCGAAGACACGCTGGTCGGCTCACCGCATATCGGCTTTGGCCTACACTTGGGCCACAATGCCACCCGATTTCGACATTGCCGACAATATTGATGTCCAGCTCGCCTTGATTTTCCCCACCACCCAAGCGAAGGATCCCGTATTCTGGAATCGCAATCTCGACTGGGTGAAACGATGGTCGGAAAAACTCGGCGGCGACCGCAATCGCTTGCTTCTGTGGGAATACGGTTGCTGGCCGGATTGGTTCGTCGCCTCACCAGCAAACGATCCTTTCATGTGGCAAAAATGGATACAGAAAATCAGACCGTATGTCTCGGGAGTCTTTTTTGAATTTTACGGTCCGGCGGAAATGAACTTCATTACGCGCTACCTGTGGATGAAGCTCTTGTGGAATCCCGACATCGACGTGGCTGCGGAACTGGCGGATGTTTGCAAAGCCTTTTACGGTCCGGCGGGCGAGGACATGACCAAGTTTAATCTTTACTTGATTGAACGTTATGCAATGGCGTGGAAAGATGCCCGCCCGATCTGGGATCAATATTATGTGAGTCCGCACAACTATTACGGGGAGAGTTACACTGCTGCTGAAATTAATCATCTTGCCGGCTTGTTGGAAGCCGCACGTGCAAAAACTGGTCTGCCCCCGGAAATCAATACCAATGTCGTGATGGGGTCGGCGGTGTTTGTGTACAATGCGGCGAAAAAAGCCGCTCCGGTGGAAATCACCATCAGCGCCACCGGCGGGAACTTGCCGAATCCATCGGTGGGCTGGGACGGTGGACGCCTTGACTGGAAAGGCAGTGTGCAGCCGGGCGAACGGCTGGCAGTCAACCGCGATGGGCGGGCGACCCTGTACGCTACCAATGGGACGGCTACTGCGGTCAATGTTGAAGTGGAGGGGTCATGGCCCGAGATTGAGCCCGAGCAGTCCGAAGTGTTTCATTTTTGGCACCGGAGGGAAGGTGAAGCCGATATTCCTTTTCAAGTGCAAGTCCGTTACGGCAAAGGAACTTTCGCGAAGTCCAGACAGAGCTCGGAAAACATTTACGCCCGGCGGGTTGAGTGGACCGGCGATGCCTATCTGGTGTTTAGCCCGACCAGAAACAGTGCCAGTGACGGCTGGCGCGGCATGTTTGCGGACGCCCACACGGCACACCGATATTTGCGTCGGGTGCCCGAGTACCGGGTCAGCCGGGGGGATGTTCTTCCTAAAGGTCTGCATGACGGTATTTGGAAAAGCGTTGCCACCACGGAACTCGTGACGGGCAAGAGAAAATCCGCAGTGCCTTATGAAATCATGGGCTATCCGGCCAACCTGCGGACTCGGATCCAAATGCTCGCTTCCGATAAGGGACTGGCTGTCCGCTTTGTCGCCAACGGAAAACCCGTGGAAAAGGAAACCGTGACGCTGGAAATGAATGGTAAATCTTGGACATTTCCACTCACAGGGAAGCCCTATAAAGGTCCGGAAACTTGGACAGTGGAAACCGGGAAAGATGGCTGGGCAGCCTTGGTTGTTCTACCTTGGGAGTCGCTGGGTTTCTCCCAAGGCACGCCCGTCGGTCGGGAAGTTCCCGCCCAGATACTGCGTAGCCGCGCACCGGGAGCAAAGGGATACAACAGCGTCCCACAATCCGCAGTGATGGAAAATTACATCTGGTCGCCTCCCCTTGGCATGTGGGGAGACGGAGAACAGGGATCAGGCAAGCTGGTGTTTGCACCATAACTTTATGGTAAACCATTTTGCCCGATCAAGACACCATTGGAGAGATTAAAAACAGGAAAACTTTAGTTATGAAAGCTTTAAAACTATTATTATTTTCGATTGGTTTGATTTGGTTTTGCAATTATAGCGTGGGCTTGGATATAAACCGGATGCGAATAGCTCATCCGTCCGGCAGCGGGGAAATATTTCACGGAGGAGTATATATATACATAAATCAGGCTGTTTTCACTGATGCCATGATGGAGAACCATATTAGACTGATGGCACAGCAAGGTCTAACACATCTTTATATAGCGTACTATAACTCAACGAATATTACGCCTGGGAAGATTATACAATGGTGTCGTAAGTACGGCGTGTATGTCAGTTTTCAGGCGCGAGAATACTATTCGGGTAGTGAGTCGCAATCGACTCTTGAAGCAAAAGCATCCGCTACTGCGGACTTTTTTAATGAATTTTTAAGTGAGCCAGAGTTCCTTACCATGTCGGTAAGGGAGGAGCCTCCCAATGAACAGGATTTTCTGGATGCCCTTTATTATTATTACAGTTTAGTTAATTATACCTATTGCGCCAACTATAGTTGTCAAGAAGTACTACCGTTTTATTTGCTTCATAATTATGCTTTAGGGCTTGCGTCCGAGATGACATTTCAACCGTATCCCGGTGCGGATGAAGTTAAACCTTTCATGACCGGCACGGACAGAACTTATGTATATCAATGGCGATACAATGTTCCTGTTGCCGGACATTTAGGCTATTTATCATCTCCAAGGAAAGCATTAAATATAATCAATAATTACTTGCGCGATTATTCTTCATATATCGATCCAGAAACACAATGGGCTGCTGCCGTTTTTCTTGGCACTGTTTCACGTTGTGAAAAGAACAAATCGGACCTTCTATCCCAATACGGTCAGAACGCATTTGATCACTGGGAATCATTGGCACAATATAATGGCGGAGAAGGGAATCAGGGGCTAAAAGATAATGGAAGCAGTATCTTGTCATGGGGGCCGGGGTTTTATATGCCTCCAGCTAATTGTACGAGTTGCGATGTATGGTTAGGGGTTGCTCGCGGTTACAGGAGTATATTTGTGTGGAAGTGCGATCCTTGGTCGACATATAAAGACATTATGGGAATAGATTTCAAGGGCAGCGCCAAATTGGATGAATATGGCAAAACCATCTGCGAGCTTCAACAGTACGGTTGGTTAATCAATCACATGGAGTATGACGTTTCAGAGGCATATATATCCTATACCGATGACCCTTTGTATACAATATATTCAGGGAGCTTTGATATTCCAGATTACTCAGGAAAAATCGCAGTACTGGTTAATGCTAACGTCGGAGCCTGGTGCAATGATAGTACCCTATATTTTTCTGGCACTGACGTGTTTAGAATTGATGATAACGGATATGTTAAAACGAGCGATTATACGCCAAATACAGCACCTCGTTCTATCTCCATAACCAATCAGGTTGCTGGTACGCCTAATATGTATGATCTGGAAACCGGAATGCTGATTGGGAGTTTTCCCGGCACGGTTGATGTATTGCCCGGGAAAGGTAAGTTTATTTTCATAGGTGATTCAACAGAGTTGGAAGAAATTCGTGCAAAATGCGGTATAACCACCATAACCACACTTACAGGCTTAATACCAAACCGGGAAATAATACCAAATAATATTCAGATATGTGACCCGCAAAATCCAATTATTAACTCTCAAAATTATCAGCTTGCAACCAGATTGATCGATCGAAACAAAAGGTATCGGTTGCATATTACCGCAAAAAGCTCAGATGGTGCGGCACTGGGAGTACTCCCCGGCTATTATGATGGCAGTTGGCACACTTACAATATTGAATGTGTTGATGGCTCCGTGTTGTGGAACAAATCCTTGGGGGCTACTTCGACTACTTTTGTATCAGAGGATT
>JAGYNC010000140.1 GCA_018400135.1 Victivallaceae bacterium | reverse complement strand
TGCGCTTGGCGCACTCATTGTTCCTTCCTTTTTTGTTGTCGGTACTGCCAAGACTGACAGAACGATTATCTGTTTAAATATCTATTTATCAATGAGTTGGGCCATTATGAGGTTTTCTCCCTTGTTTTTCTTTCTGTTTTCCGTCTCCTTCGGTTGAGGAGAGCGGCGGCGAGAACGGTTGACGATTGGGGCTGCCCTTACTCGTTGCCCGTTCTCGTCGCCGTTATCGTTTAACCGATTCCCTGCCCTGTACGACGAAGTACGGTAGACACATGGTGAATACAACGTCCGCCTTAATGATATATTATGCATTAGACAGGATTAAGCCCAGAATGTTCCGAACAACATGCCGCTGAAGGTTGCCATGATGATTACCAGCGAAACAAAAACTAGCGTTTTTTTCGTTCCCATTACGCTCCTGATCACCAACATGTTAGGTAAACTCAATGCCGGGCCGGCCAACAGTAGCGCCAACGCCGGGCCTTTCCCCATACCGTTGTCAATCAGTCCCTGTAGAATCGGCACCTCGGTCAGGGTGGCGAAATACATAAATGCTCCGGCAAATGAGGCAAAGAAATTGGCCCGCAAAGAGTTGCCGCCGACAGCGCTCGCTACCCATTCAGACGGAATCAGTCCTTCCGCGCCGACTCTTCCCAGCAGTAGTCCGGCGATCAATACCCCGAACAATAATAGCGGCAGAATTTGTTTGGCGAATGTCCATGAGGCGGAAAACCATTCGCCGGCTTCACCTTTATCCGTGCTGGTGAAAGCCGACAGACCAATCGTGCCTGCCGCGAACGCTAATAAGGGCATATCGGGGAATAGCAATGCCAAAATAGCAACCGGAATTGCCGTCAGCGCAACTTTCCACCATTTGACACCGAACCAACGGATAAGCATAATTCCGAGTAGCAGGGCAAACAGTGACGCAATTGGCCACTTCCAATTGTGGATAAGGTTCCAGATGCCGCCCGACGCATCAGACTTTCCCCAGTTGGCGAAAACCAGGATGCCGACCATGGACGCAAAGTAAAGCGCGTTCTGCCAGAGCGGACGCGCCACTTCGGTGTCCGGCATTGCCATTTGTGTGTTTGCTTTGGCCGTTTCCTCCTTGTGGAAGATTAGATGCATCAACACACCAATAACAACACTGAAAATAATCGCGCCGATGGCCCGGGCAATGCCCAGTTCGAGTCCGAGTATTCTGGCTGTCATCGCGATCGCCAGCACGTTAATTGCCGGCCCGGAATAGAGAAAAGCGCAGGCCGGACCCAGTCCCGCTCCCATCTTGTAGATGCCGGCGAACAGCGGCAACACAGTACAGGAACAGACCGCGAGAATCGTGCCCGAAACCGATGCCACGCCGTAAGCCAGAAATTTATTTGCCTTGGCTCCCAGATATTTCATTACTGATGCCTGACTGACAAATACGGCAATCGCTCCGGCTATAAAGAAAGCGGGAATAAGACACAGCAGAACATGTTCCCGCGCATACCATTTCACCAGATGCAGTGATTCCAGTACAGCTGCGTCAAAACGTGTCCATCCCACCGGCAGATAGAAGCATCCCAAAAATACCACCGCGACGATGGTTAGTTTTTTCCATTCACTTTTCCAGTAAGAATTCATTTTTTTGTTTCTCGCTTCTGTTGTTTAAATAAGGTCAGTTGTTTTTCCAAATTTATCTTGATGACTTCGTTAATACATCCCATGAAATTCATGATGCACGGTACGCGTAAACGGTAAAATACCTGCAGGCCGCGTTTCTCATCCTCGATGATGCCGGCTTCCTTCAGTACTGAAAGGTGTTTTGAAATCGTCGAGAAATCCGCGCCGACAGCATCTACGAATTCGCAGACACATTTTTCTCCATCGGCCAGGGTTTCAACGATGTACAATCGCGTTGGATGTCCCAGTGCTTTAAAAATTCTGGCTTTTGCGCCGGTTAATTCATGTGTGTTGATGCTCATAGCGGCCTCATTAATCCCAAATGGGTGTGTGCTATTTGGTATAATAGCCAAATAATCAAGGAATGCAAATTAGTTTAACAAATTTTTTGACAAATCGGGGTGCCGTGAAATCGTTGTCGCTCGTGTTTCGCCGCTACTCTGCTTGACTTTTACTGTGGGAGCACTATTCTTTTCTACTGTTAGCCCGGTCGAAAATATGCGGTCGCGACAGAGCACTACCCTCCGGGGAGAACTCCTGACGACGGAGGGCGGAAATTGTTTTGCTCAGGAAAGTTGGCTGTGCCGACAGGAACGGCGACAGGGTCGGCAGGAAATTAATACAGATAAACGATCCCGATAGCGATTTTATTTTAACGGAAGATATATATGCTCGACAGTTTTCACAAACGCAGTTTTGCGGCAATTATCATGCTTGCTATCTGGTGTTCCGTAGCCACACTCATGCTTTTACACTACTCTGTTATCGATCGCGATCATTATCTGCGGCTGGGTAACCGTATAGCCCGACGTAAGGGTATTTACTATCCGGATCGGGCGCGAATTCTGGATCGCAATGGAGTTCCGCTTGCCTGGACCGAACGCAGTTTTGATCTGTATGTTGTCTTCACTTCCGAAAATTTCTTTCTTCGGGAGCGAACACTTGAACAATTACGTTCAGTCATTGCCGATGCCGGCTTGACTCGGGCCGGTGAGAATATGTTTTTAGTTAAACGCGATATTTCACCGACGGAACTGGTAAAACTTGAGAAGGTTATGGCACGCTATCCGGCCGTAAAAGTTATTCCCCGTCTTGAGAGGGTTGTGATAGATTTCCCATCAGTAAGGGAGTACATTGGGAGAACAACGAATCGGGATGGTCGCATTATTGGACTCAGCGGTATTGAAATGCAATATGATGCAGAATTAAGCGGTTCGCCCGGCACTTATCAAATCATGTTGGATCGGGAAAAAAATTGGATTCCCAACAGTTGGCAATTGTTGAGTCAGGCGATACCGGGAGAAGGCATTGTGCTTGACTTGACACTTGACGAAATTAAAAAGAGAGAGAAAACGCCATGAACAGATTACGGGATACAAAACCCGGAATTCGGCCGGAAAAACATTTTATGATGTCGATGATGGCGCAGAGCATGATTTTTCTGCTTGGTTTGTGGGGATGCCTTGCCATTTACAATTCAAATCTCCTCGGAGCTTCTCCGTTCTATTTTGTCAGCCGACAATTCATCTGGTTGATCATCGGCATGCTGCTCATGTTTTTTGTTCAACGTATTCCTTTCAGTCTGATTCGGGAAAATGCCGAGGTGTTGGCACTGCTTGCTTATATCCCCCTGCTGGTAGTGCTGATTGCCGGAGAAAGAATTAACGGTATGCGGGGCTGGTTTTCTTTTGGCGCGTTTTATCTGCAGCCGTCGGAATTGGCAAAACCGTTTTTTATTCTCGCACTGTGCCGTTTTGGCTTGTCGGTGAATTCCGGAATTAAACGCTATATGACACTCTTTTTAATAACGGTGTTGTGGATATTGCCGATTATGTTACAACCTGACATTGGTATGGCGTTGATATATCTGGCGGCTTTCATTGCCACCTATTGGCTGATGCATGGTTCTTTCCGACATTTGCTGTTGACTCTGGCGGCTTGTGTTCCGGTGGGATTAGTATTGCTTTACCATTACTCCTATTTGCTTGGCAGGATAACCGGATTCCTTAACCCCGAACTCGATCCACTGGGCAATGGGTGGCATGTGCGTCAATTCCAGTTTACCCTGGCGCGGGGCGGGCTGTTTGGTTCCAAAATCGGCGGCGCGATCTGGTCTAATTCTTATCTGCCGCTTGCTCATAGCGATTCCATGTTTGCCTCCATCGTTGAATCGCTGGGATTTGTCGGTTCTGTTCCGGTAATTCTGCTGTTTGCTGGAATTATCGGTATTTTTTATCGCTTCAGCCTGAATGCGCAAAATAACTTCAGACGGGTTTTTATTCTTGCTATGACCATTATGATTGCTATCCAGGTACTTGTTCACATTAGCGTCAATGTTACTTTGATCCCGCCTACCGGCCTGACATTGCCAATACTCAGCTATGGTGGCAGTTCACTGATTTCCACCTTATTAGCGTTTGGAATTATGCTTAGCGCCGCTTCGCGTCACGACACTGCTCGCGCCGATACAGCGTGTTGAAGACTCTGGAATATTTCCCGGTTTTGAATTTCGAAATTAATTCGGTATATTAATCCAAATTATTAATATAATTATCTTTACGAAAATAATATAATAACCCAAACAAACATAAAAATGAAATATCCAAAATATATTTATCCAGAACCGATACCGATAAAAGATCGACAATGGCCGGATCGCAAAATTGCTGTCCCGCCAATATGGGCATCCGTTGACTTACGCGATGGGAATCAGGCGTTGCCGGTACCAATGAGTCCGGGAAAAAAGCTCGACTACTTCAATTTGCTCGTTAAAATCGGCTTCAAGGAAATAGAAGTAGGTTTTCCGTCTGCATCTCAGGATGATTTTGATTTTGTTCGTACCCTTATTGAGGGGAATCACATTCCGCGTGACGTCCGGATTGCCGTTTTGACTCAAGCAAGAAAACATTTGATCGACAAAACCATGGAATCTTTGAACGGTGTTAACTCGGCTGTAGTTCACTGCTATGTGGCCACTTCCGATCTTCATGGCCAGTTTGTTTTCGGCAAGAATCGTGATCAGGTCAGACAAATGGCATTGGACGGAACTCGAATGGTTCAAGAGGCTGCTGACGCGGCCGGAATGCAGCAACGAATTGCCTACGAATTTTCCCCGGAGGAGTTCACTGACAGCGATCTTGATTTTGTTATTTCGCTTTGCGCGGCAGTTAAGGAGCAGTGGGGACAGTCTCAGAAAAAAGACTTTATTTTGAATTTGCCGGCCACTGTGGAACGTCGCCCCCCTTATCAATACGCGGATATGATTGAACTGTTTTGTCGCAAGTATCCCTATCGTGCCGATACAACCATCAGTATCCACGCCCACAACGATCAGGGTTGCGCGGTGGCCGCCAGTGAAATGGCGCTACTTGCCGGAGCGGATCGAGTTGAAGGCACTATATTCGGGCATGGTGAGCGTACCGGAAATCTGGATATTACCATTTTGGCGCTCAATCTTCACTGTCGGGGGATAGCTACCGGGCTTGACTTTTCCAACATGCCGGAAATCATCGACACCGTTGAAGATGCCTCTGGACTAGAGGTTCACCCGCGTCACCCGTATGCCGGAAAACTGGTTTTTACTGCTTTTTCCGGTTCGCATCAGGATGCTATTCGCAAAGGAATGAACCAGACAACAACTTCTTCAGTTTCAGACTTTTTCCACCAGAGCTGGAAAGTGCCATATCTCCATATAGATCCTGCTGATCTTGGGAAAAACTACGAGAAATTAATTCGGATAAACAGTCAGTCGGGAAAAGGCGGGATCGCCTACGTGCTGGAAAAAGACTTCGGTATTTTCGCGCCTAAAAAGATGCATCCGGAAATTGGGCATGTCATTCAGCGGGAAGCCGAGCATAAAGGCTCCGAAATCAATGCCGAAGAATTATTCAAGGAATTCGAGCGTAATTTTGTCAACGTTGCCGGCACTTACGTATTGCACGAAGTCTCTCGTGATATCATCAGCGGGAAGAATGAGAATGACCACATCAAGGTTAAAGTTAAAGTTGCAATAAACGGCAAAGGTAAGGTTATTGACGGCGAAGGGAATGGGCCGATTTCAGCGGTAGTCCACGCTCTGCGGACATGCACAGATTTCCCCGACTTTGTTCTCGAAGATTTCTCGGAAAGATCACTGGGTCACAATGCAGATGCTTCAGCCATCGCGTTTGTCGGCATACGACTTAAAAATGACCATCGCCTGGTTTATGGTGCAGGCAGGCATTCAAACATCGATCAGGCGGCATTGGCAGCGTTGTTCAGCGCCTTGAACCGTTCCGCTTCCTCGAAAAATTAAGAAGTCCTGAAATATGAAAAAAGTTGTCACGTTTTCGCTGATTCTAGTAGTTATCGTGCTGTTGCACGTCTTGCTCATCAGGCTGTTTTTTAATAAAGAAGAACAGCAACCTCCAGCCACTCAGGGGGAAATGGTTTCAGTAGCTTCTACTGAGAATGTCAATGTAGCAACGAAAGATCCGGCGCCATTGCTACGATATCGCCAACCTACAACCAATCCGTTATTCGGACGTTATTTTACTTATGGTAACACGGTTTGGGGAGACATTGATATTCCCGGAAGCAAAGAGGTCAGAACCGGAATTTTGGTAAATCTGGATACACGTCGGGTGCTGTGGGCCAAGAAACCCCGGGTCGGTACCCCGATTGCGTCAATGACGAAAATGATGACATTGTTGTTGGCGTTTGAAGAACTCGAACGCAACCATGATTTAAGTCTTGAAACACCGGTTAATATTTCCCCGGCTGCCCATAAAGTGGGAGGCAGTCAGGTTTATCTTGACCCCAGAGAGACCCACCAGTTGGGAGAATTGCTTAAAACGGTGGCGATAAAAAGCGCCAACGATTCCGCTTATCAGGTGGCAGAGTTTGTCGGTAGCGGCGACGTAAATGGTTTTGTGGCCGCGATGAATCATCGCGCCAGGCAACTGCTGATGGCCAATACTAATTTTGTCAATCCGCACGGATTACCCGGAAGTAACGGGCAGGAGTCGACAAGCTCTGCCGAAGGCATGGCTATTCTGGCGGAACGGCTGTTGGAATACCCGCAAGTCATGGAATGGACTGCCACCTATCACAGCGGGTTCCGTCCGGAGAACAGTCCCCACTACCAATTACTGACCAACACCAATCGGCTGGTGCGCGACTGTCCAGGCGTAGACGGCATCAAAACCGGTTATATCAAGGCATCCGGGTTTTGTGTTACTGCATCCTGTTTGCGTAACGGAAAACGTTTGATAGCCGTGGTTACCGGTTTCAAGACTCATAAGGCCAGAAACAGTTTTGTCAGTAAACTTTTTGACTGGGGATACGCCAGAATGGCGCAATTATAGTTAGAACCTTTTCGAAAAGGTTTGAGAGGTACTCAAACCTTCCC
>JAGYNC010000014.1 GCA_018400135.1 Victivallaceae bacterium | reverse complement strand
CGTTATTTCTACCTGTTCCACTCCATCTTTCCAAACAAAGCAAATTCGGAACTGCTGATTGATTCTTATTGAATATTGTCCCTTACGATCGCCACTTAATGCCTCAAGACGGTTGCCCGACGGTAAAAGCAAATCCTCTATGTGCTCAGCCGCATGTAAAATTTCCAGTTTTCGCATCGCCTGCCTGGCTATTGAATTAAAATATTTGCTGTTTTCCGTATCCCACAATTTTTTCGTGTATTTACACTTGAAACTCTTAATCATCTTTAATATCCCGGTTATCTAATATAGACAATACCCCCATCATACGTTAAACGCAAGCCGTTAAACAAAAAAATCCGGTCTCAAACATGAGGTTGTCGAAAAGCTCAAACAGCAAAAGACTTATTTCTCCTACGAAGCATAAAAGCCCTTCTGGAAAAAGAAAAAATCGAAATATCCGCGTCATCATTAAAAACCTATGTCTACGAACTTACCCAAAACAAAATCATCTTCGATGCCGGCAAGGGGTGGTATTCAACCCTGGAAAATGATTTCTCACTCAACGTAAAACCGGTTCAGAAGACCGTAAACAAGCTGAAAGAAAAATTTCCCTTTCTTGAGTTTTCCTGCTGGTCTACAGAACAGCTCAACCCCTTTACCCACCATCTGCTGGCAAAATTTGTTACTTTTGTGTATACCGATTCTGATTTTATCCCGAATACGGCGGAATTTCTTAAAAATGAGGGATATTCCGTTTACCAAAACCCGGATAAATCGGAAATTGAAAAACGGTTTAAAATTGATACAAACACGGTCATTATTCTTCCTTCCATTTCAAAACAACCTGAAAATCCCGACCATTGCGCACCTGTTGAAAAATTATTGGTAGATTTTCTTATGGAAAATCGCAGATTCAAAATTATGGATCAGCCGGAAGCGGAAGAAGTCGTCAAAAATGCCGTTTTTTCCGCAAGGATCAATATTTCAGGCCTTTTATCCTATGCTAAACGACGCAAAATAGTGCTTCCTAATACAATCAACCAACTCCAACAAAATACCCAAGGTGGAGATGGTTGATTCATGGACAACATCATTAACCCTCAATGTTTTTCAAAAGCCTGGTTAGAAAATAAAAGCTCTGAGCTGTCTGCAAATCCGGATTTATTAGAGAAAACTGTCCATGCGTTTACCCTTTCAGGATACCTGGTCCAACTATAGAAGGATTATTGGGTGATAAACTGACCGCATTCGCGCCTTCAACCGTTGGTGTTCCATTCGAGACGTCACAAGGGAACAGCCTTAAGATGCAGGTTGTTAAGCAGCTTTTTGATATTGGTGAATTATTTAATGTCGCAACATCTTTTGAAAAAGTTAAAAAGGCCTATTATTATAATTTTGAAAAAGAAAATGGATATCGGGAAAGCCAATTTACCCTTGAACAAGCCCTTGATGATACGATTAATATTTCACATCTCATTTGTCTGGCAAAACTAAAAGGCTATAAATCACATGTAGAAACTGATAATATCATTGAGGGGCTAAAAAGCTTGACCAGCCATTTGCTCGGGGAGCCTTTCAGTATTGATAATAAAGCGAAAATTGCAGCTACAAAAACCTTTTTGCTTGCCCGTTCAATCAGGACTCATAAAAGTATCTCTCTTGAAGAAAACCGATACTCAAGTGCTAAAATTGACGCGATAAAAGATGTAAGTTTGCCTTCACCATACCACTTTGCAAATAGATTAAAGATGATATTACCAGAGGCCTTCTACTACATCTGGCGGGATATAGAAGAATGAAATACTGGTTTGTCCGATCACCCTTTAAAACCCGTAAATGGACTGATGTATTAATGGCGGGTGTTTTTAATTTATATGGCATTCGTGGTAACGCTGCCAGAAAAAACATCTCGTTGATGGAAAAAGGTGATATGGCGTTATGGTACAGTAGTTCGGATGGAAAGAAAGTTTATGGAACTATGAAAGTTTACAGTATGGCATATCCAGATAAAACCGGGGATAATGGCTGGCTTGCAATTGATTTTTTACCAGCAAAGACGTTTGGTGATCCTGTAACTATTAAAGAAATCAATGAAACTCTGGGTAACCCTGAGTCTAAAATTATCAAACAAACCAGAATATCTGTTATTGATATTTCAAAGAACGAATACGATGAAATCGTAAAGATTGGAAAATAAAAAAGCCGATTTCGCCATCGTGGCTTCAGCGAGAAGATAACGGGTAAGTTTTAAAATCCCCAAAAGAATGAAAGACGCGCAATGAATGAGTGTTTATGGAAGTGCAAAATGTTCTGATTAGAGACGAGAACGAGCGACGAATAGAAATTTGGAAGAATTGAAAAAGTGTGTGTTGCAAAAGGCGTTTGCGGGGGAGCGAAGAACTGGAAAGAATTAATACAATAAATTTACGGCGAGTTGTGCGTCCCGCGTGTACCACCATTCCCACAAAACCAATGAAAGAAGAAAAAATAATTAGTGGGACAATGGAGACAACTGCGACACTGTCGCCAAAGTCCCAAAAGTCCCACGAATAAGATGAAATAAAAGAAGTATTACCCTTGGGACGGGGTCAATACTACACAGCCTCGTCGTTCCTCGTCGAGTGTCGTAGCATCGACCCACTCGGTGAGTTTCCGGCGCAGCAATTCCTTGTCCTGTAGGTAAAGCTGATATTCCTTGGCGTGGATATTGGCTTCCTTGGGCAGGGTGATTTCGACTAGGGTGTCATGTTTTTTCTTGCATAGGACAATGCCGATGGTTCGCGCTTCCGCCTCCAGCTTCACAAAGCGGTCGAAGTAGTTGACATACATCTGCATCTGTCCTAGGTCGCCGTGATTGAGCTTGTCGATCTTGAGTTCGATCAGCACATAGCAACGTAGCAAACGGTTGTAAAAGACCAGATATACAAAGAAATGCTCCTCGTCGAAGGTAAATCGCTTTTGCCGCGCCTCGAAAAGAAAGCCTTTATCGAGGGTATTGACAAACGGCGGTTACGTTTTTCAATTTTCATAAACAGTTCAAAGGTTACATGAAATAATTGCCGTTCAAGCTCGATAGCCGCCTGATTGTTCGCTATCTGTAAATATCCTTGCGATGTCCGATCTGGACGACAAGAACGACAAGCTTTTCATCCTGGATCTCATATATGACGCGGTATGACCCTATGCGGATTCGCCAAGCGGGACGCCCCGAAAGCTTGTTGCATCCGATAGGCCTGGGATCCGTGGAAAGAGCCTTAACGGCAACGATGATGCGATCCTGGTCCTGTCGGTTGATCTTGCCCAGTTGTTTCTGTGCAGACCGAAGGATTTCAAGCGAGTAGGTCACGCGTCATACTTCCCGCGAATCTCATGAATTGCCTGATCGAATGGGATGGCCGAACCAGCCGAGGCCTTAGCCACGTCATAAGCACGGATATCATCAAGTTCCTCAAGCTCAGCCACAACCTCTTCCCATTCGGGCAAAGGCAGGAGAACCGCTCTTGTATGCTTGTCCTGTCCGATTACGTATTCTGGATGTAAAGTAACCATATAACCCTGTCGGTTCAATACTTTTTCCCGGCGGCCCGGGAGCCGGATTCAACAGATAGTCCGGCACCCCATTCCACTGACGCGGCAGTGCCAGTGGAGCGATATCATCATCAGCGTTCCGATCCCATCTTCCGTCCTCCTCCGCTCCTCTGCGCCTCCGTGCGAGCCATCATCTTTCATTTCAACAAATTATTCAATACAATTACCGCTATTATTCAGAGAGGGAGCGCCGCTTTTGCGCTGAATTGAAAAGAATATATGATGATTTCGGCGAGTTGCAAGCATTATAACTTGCTCGTGATTGATTGACAAGCGTGGAAATAGTCATTCGTCCCGTTTGCCCAAAAATGACGTAATGCCTCACTCTTTACCTTGAGGATATGACAATCACAGGGGGATAATTTGCAAAATTACATTTCATGAAAGATTTAAGGCAAACGGGCTGCAAAGCGTTTCAGCAGATGATAAACCCGGTAGGGTTCAGTAACGCTCCAGGCCTGCGCGCCGCATCCTTTGGCTGAATGCGGATAGTTCCCATCGAGAATTTCCGGAAATTGTCCAATGGCTCCGGACTCGAATAACGGGCACACTGAAAGCAGGATGGCGAAAGCCCGATTTCTATTCCGTTCGTCGCCGCTCATCGCCAGCGCCTCACAAAACGACGGCAGCAACCACGGCCAGGCGGTACCGTTGTGATATGCCGGTTTACGTCGGGTATCTTCATCGCCGGAGTATTGTCCCCGGTACGGCTTAACCGGATTGTTGAGTAATTTTCCCTGATGACGGATCGGCAATGGCAAAGTCACCTCGGAATCCGCAAGCGTTCGTAGTCCTCCTGGCACCAGCAGGCCGGCACACGCACTAAGCACATCTGCTATCAGTGCGGCATCGGTTACGGCTGATAAGGTAACGGCAAAAAGTTGATTGGGACGACACGCGTCGTCGGGTTTAGCATCGCGTGCCGGAGTTCCTGCCGCACCGCTGAGGCAGTCGGCCAGATAACGCTGATGTTTAAGTTTGAACAAAGTAACAATGGATTCAGCGACACGCGACTTGAGTTCCAACGCCGATTTATCTCCCCGGGCAGACAACACATCAAGCGCCGCGAACCACAAAACTTGTATTTCGATGGGATAACCCTCACGCGGCGTACAGGCGGGATAATTTGTATCCATCCAGGTGAAGTGTGCCGGACTGAAAATCAGGCCGCTGTCCGCGTCCATGCGAATACCGTTGGGAGTACCGTTTATATAGTGCTTCGCGATAGACTTCAGGACATCCGACAACTTACGTCCGCCGCAATCTTCATCCAAAATTGTCTGCTCACCGGCAGTATCACAAAATTCCTTTACCGCCGTAAACAGCCAGAGCGGCGCGTCGCTGGTATCGCGGTTCGAATCATCATTGCCGCGAATCATATTCGGCAACGTACCTTGTTGTTCAAAGCGCGCAAACTGGAGGATTATCTCGCGGCTCTCTTTGATATAACCAGCAGCGATCATACCGCGCAGACAGATCAGGGAGTCACGTCCCCAATCTAAAAACCACGGATAGCCGGCAATAACAGTATGGAAACGGTCGCGCCGGACAATAAAACGTTGCATGGCATGGCGCATCGCGCTTTCTGGAGCGTAGGCTTCGGCAACAACACCTGTCGGCCAGACAAGAGGTGAATCATTCTTTGCCGCCGAAGATTCAACCACAGCGCTCAATTGACGCTCATCGCCATCGCAAAGAGTAAATTCAAAATAGCCGGGACTGAATAAATCGGTATGCGCCTCCAACCCTCGTTCCTCTTCCACCGGGAGGTTGACCATATACTCCCACTCCGGCTCCATGACAAAATTACTTTCCGGAAGGTGCAATTTGAGACAGCGTTCCGACGCGGGCGCAAAATCAAAACCGTCATGGCAGCAACGCAATGCCTTGGAAAACTTCGCTTCCGGGCCGGTAAACGCCTTGGTTACCTCGTGATTGCAGCGGTCTTCCAGATCGGGACGCAATACAATGCGGACAGGAATATCATCCCGCAGGCGCGGAGTGGAACCGTTTTCTGGTTTCTGTCGCCGAAAAGTCAAACGCACGGCATTGCTATTTTCCGCCATTTCCAGAGTAACTGTCAACGGCGTAATCGCGCCCTGCCCTGACGGAACCTTAAACTCCCAACGCGCGCGATTAGCGCTGCCGGCAACAAACCGATCGAGACAAGAAAGGTTCAATTCCTGAAAGTAACCGCGACAAGTCAGCCAGCCGCGCAAACGCGTGAACATAACATGTCGGTCCACGGGATAATCGGAATGACAATTGGCGGCCAGTACCGCGTCGTACTTGCTTTTGATTTGGCCCCACGCCGCGCGCATCTGGCTCATGCCGCCCAGGTTGTTGGCGCACAACGCGTAACTCTCATGTTTTTTTAATTCCGACTGAACAAACGCGCCGCGAAATGAGACTTCGTCCGCAGGTGGAAGCAGCGTCAACACGCCTTCGGTATGCCGTACTTGCTCTTTTTCAAACACGGTCAACACAAGGCGGCGGTTCTCCCGGTGTGATGCCGGAGTAACAAACCCGGTGAAGACGCAAAACGCGCCGCCATCCGGCAACGCCAGACTCACCTTTTCCTGTTCAGTAATTTTATTGTTTTTTATTTCGGCCCGGAACGGAAAAGCGCTTTTAACCAGGAGAAAATCATCCGGCGGCAGCATCACTGTCCGCCGTTGATCAACCCCGTCACGCCAGACCATCAAAGGGGCCGGGCTCAAACCGGCAACCGTGGAACAGAAAAGTTCCGGATCCCGACTGAGTTTTTCGGTCGGGAACCGGGTGATTTTGTCACTGATATCTCCGAAACCATGGCATGCAACAATAATTTCCAACGCCGCCGCCAGAAGTCGTTGTGACGCTACCGGGAGTGGTTCAGCAACGGGAGAAGCCAATGCCTCTTCCAGTTGAGCCAGATCATGATTGCGGGAACTGAAACAAAACACCTCACCCGGCTCAAGCTTAATCCCGGCACGGGGATCATCACTCAATAACTCAACGGTTTTACCCGACAGCAAATCATATATTTTTTTTTCAGTAACCGGGAAAGCTTCTTGCGGCCAAAAAGCGGTTGCGCCTTGTTGATCATCGAGATTGATAACCAACAATAGTTGTCGTAAACCGTCCAGAGAAATCCGTTTTACCACCAGCAAACTTTTCTTATCAGTACTGATGAATTCCAGAGTTGCACCGGCAAAAAAAGCCGGATGCGTCTCCAGCAATATCTGTACCCGCCTGATTTCAGCAATCTGGTTTTCCGGGCTATCCCAATTTAACGAAGTAGCACCATGCACATCGACTTTCTCGGTGGCGAACCATTCCACGCCATTAGTAATACCAAACGCGCCGTTATGCGTCAACAGTGCACACAACGCGGTTCTCATCCGCGCGTACCGCACAGATTTGGCAGCCAAGCGGTTGTTGTCGTGCGTTTCAGCAAAATTGACCAGCATTCCTTTTTCCAGCGACACTTGACACGCGTAATGGCTGTAATGTTTTATCTCTTCTCTGGTGTAGTTCTGAAAGAGTTCGGAATATGCCCAATTAAGTCCACAGTTCTCAAGCAATTTTTCCTGCACATCAAGTGGGCCGCCGAGCCCTTCGAGCAAAAATATCGTGTGTGGATACTCCCTGTGCACACGAGCCACAATGTATTCCCAGGCCACTGACGGCAACATATAACCGGCATCACACCTGAAACCATTCACGCCCAATCGACACCAGTGCAAGAACACCGATGCCATGAACTTATGTACCTCCGTGCGACTGTAATCAAGTTGGCACAAATCTTCCCAAACAACCCCCCAGGCGCCGGGACTGACAAAGCCTTTATGGTTATCCCGCACAAACCAATCGGGTCGCTCCAGATGCAGCCGCGATGCCCAGCCGGTATGATTAACCGGAATATCCAGAATAAGTCGGGCATTCCTGGCATGAACCGCGTCCACCAGTTCAGTGAATTGTTCAAGTGGAGTCGTCTTCCGGTCAAATTCTGCTAACGCGGGATCAACCGCAAAATAATCCAGGGGCGCGAACGGACTGCCGAAACTACCCATTTTACCATAGACGGTAGGAGTTGGATGAATCGGCAGCAACTGAATAATACGGCTGTTCAATTCATTTACGATAAAATCTAAATGGCGAATTACGTCGCGAAAAGTTCCGGATGGCGGAATTACCGTGTAGCCTTGTTTTTCCAACTCGCCGGCCGACGTCGGTGTTGACATTGCTGCTTTTATGTTAGGCCCAAATTGTCGCACAAAAACAGAGTAGACAGTATTGCCGCAAATATTTTCGGAGGGTTCAACCTTGAACCGAAAATTGTCGCCCTCGGGCCAGAGCGGCTTTTCATCGTCGTGTGGCAGCAGCCAAGGCTTGGCTTCGAACAAACCAATCTCAAGCAACGGCAAAGTCAGAGAAAAACCTTCCTTAGCCTGACGCATCGGCAAATCATGCCAATCCCGATCGAGAATTGCGGCATCGTGTTCGGTTCTGGCAATAATTTCCCGCCGTCGTATATCTGCCCGCCCGAGATTGGTGCGTAAGAAAGCTTCTCCCTTGAATCCCGCGTCAACATTTATGCTGAAAACCGCGCAATCACCGCAACTAAAGATTTTCAATGGTGGATAAAGTTGCTGTTTCAATGCCATGTCCTTTTTAAGTTCGAAATCGTTACCCTTTCTGTAATGCCTCACTCTTTCCTAAGTCGGTTGCCAGTCTCTGATTGTTTCAGGCTTTCAGCCCTTGGAACCCGGGGGAGATTCCATTTACCCAGAGCGTTGCTCTGGGCTATGGGGTCTCAGGCTTTCAGCCCTTGGAACCCGGGGGAGATTCCATTTACCCAGAGCGTCGCTCTGGGCTATGGGGTCTCGGGCTTTCAGCCCTTGGGAAAGAGTAAGACATTACCCCTTTTTCGTCACCGTGATCGTTTAACCGCTCCCCGCTTTCATACTTTTCATAAAACTCATTTTACCGGAAATACACACAAGCAGACCGCAGGCCTGCAACAACCCAAGTAACACCATTCCTGTTGCAACGCCAACCCAGCTGATCAAAAAAAACGATGTAAACAACGTACCGCCGATACTGCCGACAGTGGAAGCCGCATAGACATTGCCGGCGGCGATACCCGGCGGCGTTCCGCGGAGCGTCAACAACTTAACCAATATCGGCATAACCGCTCCCATGAAAACACATGGAGCCACGAACAGGCTCAAGCCAACTAACAAGGCCCCGACCCGAACATCCAGGTTTATCCGATAAATTAAGTTGGCAATACCATAACCGTAGATTGGGAAAAAAACTATCAGCGTTGCCGATGCAATGATAAGTTTAAGTAATGTTCTTGTTTGCGAGGCGTCGCGTTCCGCCAATCTGCCGCCCCACGCGTAACCGAAACTCAATCCAGCCAGCACTACAGCAATAATCGCGCCCCAAACATAAACCGAGCCGCCGAAGTATGGCGTAACTGCACGTACGCCGAGGATTTCATAACCCATCATCGCAAATCCGGTTAGAAATGCTACAAAATATGAGGCCTTGTTGCGCATAGAAATACCTTTTCAATTCGAGTATAGATTTCGGAACATTTTCGAAAATATTTTAAGCAAGATCATCAAGCTCGTCATTAAGAACACTCTCAAGTTGGCGGCAAAAATATAATTTCGCGTTTCGTGGGAAAGGCAGTTAATATTCTCGAGAATGGTCGTCGGCTTGGGTATCTTACAATTCTGGTTACCGAAAAACACATAAAGTGTCAGCGAATCATGAAGGCGATTGAAAACCTCACGGTCAGTCATAAAGCACCAATATCCTCGCAGACAGAGAAAAAGTAAAACATGTTCCGCCTTCATTCGAGGACGTCCGGTTTTTAGTTCAAGTTCATTCCCCGACAACCCGGCAAGGTCACTGCCAATTTCAGGTAAATCCTGCAACTGATTGAGACGATAACGCCGATCAAGTTGTTTTCAAAGCAAAAGCAGAACTTTTTTCCCGCGTATTCCCTCCTTTGTAATAGCTCAGTTAATTCCGATTTGTCGGTATCGGGATCGCTTACGGAATCGTACGTAAAAACAAAAAATCGATCCCGATTTCGATAGCGCCCCCGATTCGAAAAAGAGTGAGGGGTTACGGTATATGCGCCAGAATGGCGCGAAATCAGTTTGAAAAATATCATTGCCAAGCTACAGTTAGAATAAATGTGTAGCCCCCAACACTAGCGATACGGAGCGCTTCAAATTGAACCATATTTTCAAAAAAAATTATTTTGTTTTTCTTTCCGTGGCATTCGCCTGTATAGCACTGTTTATTGTCGGATGTCGCGACCACTCCTCACTGCCAATGTCGCAACTGCTGAACGAAGCCTGCAAGAACGCAGTAGAGGGGAATTGGCAACAATCCCTCTCATTTGCGGACGAAGCGGTTAAACGTGAGCCGGAAAATGTGGCCGCACTTCTGATACAGGCACTGGCCTATGAGCATCTGGAAAAATATGATTTAGCGCTTCAAGCTGCCCGCAAAGCTGAAAGTTACGACAGTTCAAGTTTTCAAGCGCAATATACGCTGGGCAGACTCTATGCCAAATCACCGGATAAACTACAAGACGCCATCGCCCCGTTGCTTCGGGCACACAATCTTAACCCTAAGTCTGAGGATACGCTCGTCCTATTGGCACGTTGTTCCGCTAAGCTAAAACTGGACAGCGCCATCAAATACTACGAACAACTCTCAAAGAGCAGTCGCTTCAGCAATAAACCGGAGGTATGGAATCAACTTGGCATTCTTTATGCCTTGCAAAACCAACAGCGCCCTGCCTCAATCTGTTTTGTTCGCGCCTATAATCTGGCTCCGACAAATCACCTGGTTGTCCTTAATTTTGCTATATTTTTGGATCATTATCTTAATAAAAAAGAGCGGGCAGTAAACTTTTACCGGAAATACCTCGAACTTGCGGAAAGAAATCCGGAAGAGGATGAACGTCGCAATCGCATACAGCAACGCATTGAACTTTTGCGGAACAAAACACGCAACACTCTATAATGGTGAAATTTTAACTTTGTAGAGCGCTAATCGTTCCTCCTCGGGTGTCGTAGCCACGACCTGCTTATGTCCCGTAAATTAAGCTGGTAATTTTATAATATTCTGCTATCTTCCTTTCATTCACTCTATAAATAAAATAATGAAAGGCAAGAAAATGATGGTAACTGTAAGGAAAACGATTACAAGCTGTCTCAACCAAAAGAGCAACATCTCTCTTATCAAGAAGGAATTGGATTCGAATCCCGATCATTCCATGGCTTCCCTAGCAAGGTTTGTTTGTTCGGAATTCTCCTTCATCTCCCCCAAAGGTAAAATTCAGATGGGCTCCTGCCAAGTTGCCCTCAAATCCTTGGAGGCCCGAGGAGAGATAGTGTTGCCAAAGGCCAAAAGCCCCGGGAAAAAGACTTTCACGCCGATGGTTCGACTCAATGCCCCCGTACCGCTTCCCGGCAAAACTCCTGGAACTGTGGCGGAAATCAAAGACAACATCGAAATCTTTCTGATTCCGGAAAAAGATTTGAATTCCCGAAAAATCTGGAACGAACTGATGGCGATCGAGCATCCTCTTGGGGAGACTCGTCTTTTTGGTTATCAGTTAAAATATCTGATCAAATATGAGGGTGGTTATATCGCCGCTTGTGGTTTCAGCAGTTCGGCTCTAAAGCTTGAGGCCCGTGACCAGTGGATCAACTGGTCAAACGAGGAACGAGGGCAACATCAGTCAAGAGTTCTGAACATGAGTCGCTTTCTTATCAGGAACGAGGTGAATTGCAAGAATCTCGCCTCGCATCTTTTGTCGCAGGTGTTGAAAAAGTTCAAGAATGATTTCAAGAACCGTTATGGGATCACTCCTTGGCTCGTTGAGACTTTCGTGGACACAGAAAGCTATTCCGGAACCTGTTACAAGGCCGCAAACTGGCAATATCTGGGACAGACGAAGGGACGCGGCAGAAACGATCGCTATTCTAAAAATCAGAAAAGCGTGAAAGCGATTTACGTTTATCCTTTGGTGCCGAACTTTCGCTCCATCGCGGGTTTCGCGCTTCCCGAGAAACGTTACGAGCCGCTTAATATCGGGGAGGGACTTGACTCGTCGAAATGGGCGGAGCTTGAGTTCGGGGGAATTGAACTGGGCGACGAGAGACTGTCAGAGCGTTTGGTGAAAATCGCCCGTGACAAGGGGGGGAAACCGCTTTCGTCCTATCCGAAAGCCGTGAACGGCGACCGATACGCGATGAAGGGGTATTATGGTTTTTTATCAAATGACAATAAGGAAATCACATTCCAGCAACTTTTGAGCCAACATCGGAATTCGACCATCCGGCGCATCAAAACACGGGACACGGTGATCGCCATCCAGGACACTTGCGATCTTAACTATTCGGGGTTGAAAAACACAGAAGGGCTGGGAAAGATCGGGAAGAACGGAGAGAACTCGAACGGCTCGCCCGGATTGGCTTTGCATTCCGTGTTCATAGTTGATGAAAACGGACTTCCGCTGGGCGTGACCGATGCGGAATGCGTCGCCCCGGAAATTGGCACGAGGCGGAACAAGCGGAGAACCTATTTTCCGATAGAGGAGAAGGAGAGTTACAGATGGCTCGTTCATTATCGAAAAACCGTCGAGGTGGCCAGGCATTGCCCCGGCACGACCATCGTCTCCGTGATGGATCGGGAAGCGGATATCTTCGAATTGTTCGAGGAGGCCCTCGCTAATCGGAAAAATGCCCCCGTCGTCGTCAGAGCCCAACACGATAGGCAGTTGATCGGCTCGGAGTCAAAACTATTCGATTATCTGGAGGAAATCCCCGACTCATTCACCGTCAATGTCAACGTTCCTCCGCAACGAGCACGAGCGAAGGTCAAAAGAAAAAAACCGAGACCTTATGTTCCCGCCAGAGTCGCCACGTTGAAAGTATCCTATGGAAAAGTGACGATAAAACCACCGAAAACTCCATTGCTCAAAGACCGCCTCCCGCTGACTCTAAGCGTGGTTTACGCGAGAGAGGAGGAGCCCCCGAAAGGAGCTGACCGGATAGAATGGAGACTCCTTACGACGCTGGATGTCAATTCTCCGGATACCGCCTTGGAATGTGTCAAGTACTACAAACTCCGTTGGCGAATTGAGGAGTTCCACCGAGTGCTCAAGAGCGGATGCGGTGTCGAGAAGCATAAGCAGGGAAGTGCCGGGAAGCTTCGCAGAGTCATTGCCATCGATATGATTGTCGCTTGGCGAGTTATGTTGCTGACCCTCCTTGGGAGAGAATGCCCCGATATGCCCGTGGAAGTTGTCTTTGACAAACACGAAATACTGGTTATGAATTTGCTGGCTCAAAAAAAAACTTCTGAAGGTCGAGACCGTTAGAGACGCGGTCGGCATAATCTCAACGCTGGGAGGCCATCGGAACGGGATGTCCAGCCCTCTTCCGGGTTTTGAGTCTATTTGGACTGGACTCTCTCGATTATACGACTTTGCCTTTATTGTGAGACTGACTGAAGAAGCTGGACTGTTGAAGATGGAATGATATATTTAAGGGGCACAGGCAGGTCGAGACCCCGTCCCAAACAGGATAAAAAATCCTGTCTAAAAAAGTTCCGGTGAGGTCAGTTAAGTTCTCCAAGGGAAATTCATGAATCAGATATTACAATCAAAACCGGATGAGGCAAAGCCAGGATCATTGTGGCGTTGTCAGGATGAAGCTGAACGTATCCGGTTTTATCAAGCAGCGACAGATACCCTGCTCGCGCCATGGACGGAGTTTTTGTGGCACACAGTGCAAGCCAAGCTTGCTGAAGTAAAACATGGAAATTTACCTTTATGGCGGCAGACTATTGCCGCGTTGCCGGAACTGGTATTGTCCTCTAGCGACCTTGACACCGGTGTCCTCCGCGCCGGTCTGCCGGAGGATTGCGATGATGCTGCGCGACAACAACTCTACCGTCTGCTTCAGCAACTGCATCCCTGGCGTAAAGGTCCTTTTGAAATCTGCGGCATGACCATTGACGCGGAATGGCGTTCGGACTGGAAGTGGAAACGCGTCCAACCCCATATTAAGCCGCTTGCCGGACGATTAACACTGGATATTGGCTGCGGCAATGGTTACTATTGCTGGAGGACAGTCGGGGCCGGGGCAAAATTCGCGCTTGGAATCGAACCATATTTGCTGTCCTATACTCAATATCTGGCTTTGCGTCAGTTGTTCGGTCAACACCTGATGACCGTGCTGCCGTTAGCAGCAGAAGAACTCCCGGACACGATGCGTGCTTTCGATACGGTATTCTCCATGGGCGTGTTATATCACTTGCCGAATCCTTTGGCGCATCTGGAGAAAATTCGTGGTTTGTTGCGTCCCGGAGGTGAATTGGTACTGGAAACCCTGGTTATTGATGGCGGGGCAGGGGATATTTTAGTTCCCGAAGGACGCTATGCCAAAATGCGCAATGTTCACCAGATCCCATCGTGCCGTTGTCTTGAAGAACAACTTACTAAGCTTGGATTCAGTCATGCGCGTACTGTCGATTTTACCCGTACTACGGTTAAAGAACAACGTTCTACCGACTGGATGCGCTGGCACTCCTTACAGGATTATCTCGACCCGAACAACCCCCAACTTACTTGTGAAGGCTATCCGGCTCCCATCCGTGCCGTCATTGTTGCCGAGGCCCCATGACAACCCCGCGCCTCCGCGCCTCAGCGGGAGAAATAAAAAAACGACTCAGGCGCAGGGTGCGGAGGATGATTTACCATAATCGGTGTCATCGGCAGTTACTTTTCAGAAGGCACGGCTATTCCGCGCATAATCACCCGTTGCGCGAAGATGAAAATTATCAACGAGGGCAAACTGGCGATGATAATGGCGGCGAATACCGCAGTTCCTGAAGCCTGTTGATTGAACTGTTGCAGCCATACCGCGAGAACATGCATTTTTTCATCCGGACAAACAATCAACGGATACATGAAGCTCATCCAGGCGGCGGTAAAGGTTCTCAGTCCGACTACCGCAAGAATCGGAGTACTCATCGACATGGTGATCTTCCAGAATATCATGAATTCTGATGCTCCGTCAATAACCGCCGCATCATACAAGTCCTTGGGGATCGAGTCGAAGAAGCCCTTCAACAGGAATATCA
Organism: Victivallaceae bacterium; assembly: GCA_018400135.1. Lineage (GTDB taxonomy): Bacteria > Verrucomicrobiota > Lentisphaeria > Victivallales > Victivallaceae > M55B135. The sequence continues at coordinate 8,594 of JAGYNC010000014.1, read as the reverse complement.
TCATCCCGTTGATGGTGATTGGCAGAACCAACGCAATAAAAGTGTTGAGAAGATTCAGCTTTTGGATCATCAAAAACTGTGGAATCATCCCGACCATTGGGGGGAAAGCCATGGTCGCGACAAAAATGAAGATAAGTTTCCAAGTGCCCGGCGGCTGAAAACGAGAGAGTGCATAGGCAACCATGGGCTGAAGAGTGAGCGCGAACAGCAGCGCCAGGGACACGTAGATAATGGTGTTGGCGAAAGAACGCCCCTGGACAAACATCTGATTCAGAACAATACCGAAATTTCTCCACGTATAGCGCCGCCGCAGACTGGTGGAATTGTCGAATACGAACTTGGCTTCACTTTGAGCCACCGGCATTCGGCATTCATCCCAAGAGCGGTAGTCGGTTCCGTGAGCCGCAGCCGCAGTCGCAATATCTCCGTAAGTTTTCTTTAGAAAGTCTCTCCAAGCGAATTCTGGTGCCACCAGCCGCAGTGACTCTGGAGCCAAAGTCGCGAGGAAGTTGCCGTAATCTTTCCGTTCATTCCTTGGTACCCACTGTTTATCCGAGGGCAGTTTTACATCATCAAAGGATTCGTATTCGGCATCGTCCCAATACTGCTTCAGGTCATCAATATTACGGTATTTGTTTTTTAGAAAGGTTTGATAGTCGGTGTCTGCGGCATCGCATCTGACAAAAGACAAATTCAGCTGTCCGCCAAGTACAAAGTCCAACCAATCTTTTCTGGCGGCGGCATGTTCCGGGGACGGTGCCCGCTGCGGCAGAGAAAATTCATTGTACGACAATATTGGCAACTGCCAGCTTTCGACAAAAGCTTTGGCACTCGTCATCCCGTGCGCCGGATAGGCCATCAATTCGAAAAACAGTCCGGTGATATCGACAACGGCAACCTCCGCAGCCGGAGATTTCGCTGCCAATTCCATGCAGGCTTCCATGGCCGGAGCATGCGACGGCATTATCGTCCGGGCTTCCCCCCAGCGCGGCATGGGTTGGCTTATCAATCCCCAGGAATGAACGGGAGCTCCGGTAATTGTATTCAGTTTCGTCAAATCGTCGTCAAATTTCTCCCGCAGTGTAGCGACCATACGACGGTGATTGGCAGACGACATCAGACGATAGAGTTTAGTTCCTCCCAGAGCCCGCCAGTGAGACGGAAAGTCTGGAGAGGCGAGAAATTCCTCAAAATCCGCTACCGCCTTGTCGCTGATACTGTCTCGATCGGGAACCGCGGCGCTTCGGAAGTTGTAATTCCGGCTGCGACGAAACCGGTTCATCAGAATGGGATTATAGTTGTATTTGGTTTCAAGAAACTTCCTGACCAGAACCGAATCTTCACGGAAGTATTCCGGTATGATTGCCATGCTGGACGCATCCATGTCGCTACGCATGGCTCCTGATAGCATGAGCAGAAAAGGATATACCATGGTGGCTCCGCCAACCGTCAGAAGGAGGGTAACTCCGGCAAGAAACACTCTGCCCCGCCAGCCCTTTGCCTCAACTTTAGTAAGAATGGACATTTATAAACAACTCCTGTTTTTCTAATGTTGAATCCTGATTATTGCTTGGTTGCCGCCGTGGAGAACGAGGCACGGGACATTCGCCGCAGATGCTGGCAGGTAAGGACGATGACAATCGCACCGAGTATCCAGCCCATCGCGGCTCCGCTGCTGAAATTCAACTCCATCCAGGCGCGTTGAAAAATATCCAGCCCCATGGTTCTGGTGGCTCCGTTCGGCCCCCCTCCCGTCATTACCATTATAAAGTTTGTTCCTCCCTTGAACGCTCCGATGGCCGCGCCCATGAGCTGAATCATTATCAGAAATTTTATTCGGGGAAGAGTAATGTAACTGGCGCGCTGAATAAGTCCGGCGCCGTCAATTGCCGCAGCCTCAACCAAATCCTCCGGGACGGTTTTTAGCGCTGCAAGATAGATTATGCATCCTGGCCCGGCGGATGCCCATACCATGGGAATAACCACGCAAAGCATCGCCATGCCGGGGTCTTCGATCCACCTCAATGGTTGAATTTTGAACGGCCCGAATAATTCGCCGAGATACGTGCCAATTCCGGAAAAACCACTAACCACGTCGGGATCAAGACCACGGGCGGTAATAGTTAATTCGTCCGGTCCAATGTATGCTCTCAACAACGGCATCAGAGTAAAAACCAGCAGTGCGAGAGCAAACAATCCGACGGCGCTTCGCACCGTCATGCTCAGCTCCTTGAGCTTCAATGAGCAAGCAAAAATGAATCCGATCAGGGAAAACCAACATAGAAGCATAAGCAGTTTAATCATCGTGCCCGCAACCGGACCGAGATGATTCAGTGACATGAGAAGCTGGTTGAGTACTCCCGATTCCGAGGGGTCGTAGAATTGCCGCCAGAGAAAAACCATGATGATTCCGCTGACGATGGTTGGCAGATAGAATATTGTTCTGAAAAAATATTTCAAAAAGTTTCCCGGGACTTCGTCAAGCAGAACGGCAACGAGTATCGGCGGCCAGAACCCGAGACCAATCACCATCAGAACGTACTGGAAAGTTCGCACCATTGACTCCCAGAAACGCTGGTCGTAGAGAATTGTCGCGAAATTATCCAGACCCACGAAACGGCTTTCAAGCACCAACTGATAATCGAATAATGCCAGAGGGATTCCCAGAATCAACGGCAGATAGGCAACAAATATTACCAGAAGCAGTCCGGGCAAAATCATTGAGTAGGCGATCCGGTTCTTGTGAGACGATGGTTTGTCGCCGCCCGCCCGCTCTTGCGAGGAGAACGCTCGCCATACCCACACTATACTAATCGTGAAAATCGCGATAATCAGAACAAAAACCGTTGTGCCGGCAATGCGCCGCGCAAGCCACTCCTGCTCGGTTAACTCACCAAGCATGAATCGATTCACTCTTTCTGCTGCCGTATCCAATTGATTTTTGATGCGCGTCAACGCTTCTTCCTTGGGTAACTCAAGCAATTCGGGACGTTCAAGCGCCCAGTTTATTGGTTCCGATACGTAAGGATAGATCATTTGCGTGTTGCGTCCGTAGGGCTCTGGAACACCATGCTCCATTGCCTCGCTCATGGTGACACGCCATGTTTCAGGCACTCGTCGCAGGATATCGTCGTAACCGAAGCGTTTCAGCATGGCTGGATCCAGAAACGTGCCGTACCCGGCATCAACGAACATTCTGGTATGGATGCTGCGAGCCCGTTCTCCGGTCCGAAACCAGATGTAGCGTGCCACTCCGAGCTGCTGGGCCGGAGTAGCTCCGGAAAATACGCCGAGCATCGTACTGTTGAACTGTCCTGCGCCCTTGGTTTTCTTGTTCGGCGAGGGGATGGGGGCAATGCCAATCAGGGCCGGATTAAAATTGGTGTCCCGTTCGAAAGAGAGTCCCGAGTTAAATTTCATTCCTATTTCGCCGCGATCCCACATAATATTCATTTCACTGCCGCCTGCGAGCGGAGCAAAAGCAGCGCCATCAAGTCGTCGTTCATCATCAGTCTCAAATCTCTCTCTGACAAGACGCAGAATAAAATAAATCGCTTCTGCCGCCTCCATGTTGTTGAACGCAGCTCTCCAACGGCCGTCCGCGTCCCTCTCCATGTAAATTACCCCGTTGGATGCAAGAAAGTTGAAGACTGACCAACTTACGTTTGGCCCGGTCGCGAACATGAAGCCGAACTTTCCGGGAAGCGCTCTGATTTTTCGAGAGTAATCCAGCAGTTCTTCCCAGGTTTGCGGCGGATGTTCAGGATCGAGTCCGGCCGCGACAAAAACGTCCTTGCGGTACATCAACCCGCTGACGACATTGGCGTAGGGCATTGCCCAAAGGTGTTCACCGTCGGGTATCCCTTTGCGCTCGGTATCGGCGGAACGGTAAACGACCGGGTGGGCGGCTGGTGAAACGCGTTCCATTAATAACTCCAGTGCCGCGGCTATCTCCTTTTCTGAGGGATCGGCCAGCCAGTTGCCGTGCTCGTCATACTCGCGTGTCAGCGGATTTGCGCTTAAATGTCGTGCCAGAAGGATTTCGAGAGGAATCAGAAATCCATGATTGATGTAGGTAGAAGATTGACGAAAATTGACGTAAATTCCGTGTGGCGGCACTCCAGTGGCAATGGACATTAACGGTCCCTGATCCATAGCCATGCCTTCAAGCGCAGGAAAATTGAACGGTTCAAGTTTGTACTGCGGGTATTCCTTTCCGAATTCACGAACTATCTCGCGAATAACTTCGGATCCCAGACCAGTACTGCCTTGGCGAGGCAGTGTTTGCATTCTGAGGACAACGCGTTCATCAGATGCGCTTTCAGATGCGTGCAGTAAGGGAAAAGACATTACCTGCAAACATGTCAGCAGTGCCGGAAAGAGTAGTTTTCTTAAACAAGAAATTGGACAAGATAGTGTATCCATGCATGAACCTCGTGAATTAAGCGTGTGGCGTTGATTATTGAAAATTGCTTATTGCGTGGAACAACACGCCAATTATACAACCTTATTATGGAGTATAAATAGTACGACAACAAAAACACTCCCTGGATACCGCTGGATCCCGGGCGGAGCGCGACGAAAGCGAACTTCAGCCGCTTTAATCAGGGTCAATCTAAACGCCTTTTTGAAAAATTCAACTACCTTATGCGCCGCAGGCCGAATGAAAACTTTAATCGGGTAACCCTTCACTATTTTTCTTCTACTCGTCGCACGCTCTCGTCGCCGTTCTTCTCAACCGATATGATAATATTTTCCCACTCTCCGACAAATCAGGACTGAGTGAGGCATTACCTCCATCGGTGTAGCCGTATAAATCTTGTCACATGGTTTGTAATTTTCGACATTAAGTGCTATTTTATGGCAAAATTCGACGCAAGTGTAATGCCTCACTCTTTCCTTTGGAGCGGGGTCAATACTACACAGCTCGGAGGCGCTGGCACGCCTTGCTTTTTCTTGCCGTCTCGATACTCTTGAACATGATGGCTCAGAAACGTACACTTTCACAGCGAAGCGGTACACGTTCACGTGCACGAGAACGAGAACGGGTACGAAGGGAACGCGAGCCAACCAGAGAGTTCAGTTGACTCGCAATAGCTCGCGCCCGACCCTCGCCAATGGCGATCAATTCATTCGTTTCCTGCAGTTCGTATTCTCTTTCCTTGATCACTGGATATTCTGAACAGAGCACTAATCGTTCCTCCTCGGGTGTCGTAGCCTCGACCCCACCCAAAGAGTGAGGCATTACGAAATTGAGGGCAAAATGAGGTTTTTCTGGATCCGTGATAAATTGGCTTATTTTTGCTTTTAATAAGGTGGATTACGATGGAGAACGCCCTCATTATTCATTCAATGGGCGCGGTTTGTGGTTCTACGGAAACCATTTCGGCAGGATGTGGTTGGCGTTTAATCATTTTTATATTTTGCCATTTGCCGGATTTGAATCGCAAAAAAATAATAATACACTCCAACATCGCATAGATAGTAAGAAATATCCACACTGCGGTAATTGATGTGCCAAAACCGACAATTAAAATAACAACGCCTGGAATCATTATCAGCCAGGAAAAGGCAACACAAATAAACATTACCGACCAGGTATCGCCGGCTCCTCGAAGCGCGCCCATAAAAATAAATTTCGTAGCACTGAAAAAATTGAAGGCCGCCACCCACGGCAGCAAACGGTGTCCCGCCTCAACCACCGCATTAAAGTCTATCGGGCCGGAAGTTTTCGGAGAAAAATGATTCAATAACCAAGTCGGGAACAGGATAAAGATGGCGGCCATGAATGACGCGTAGATCATTGCCAGATGCCATGAACGAAACGCGGCGCGGAAAGAGACTTCCGGCTTTCCGCGTCCGATATATTGTCCGACAACAATGCTTGTGGCATCCGACAATCCGAGCATCGGTAGAAAACTAAGCATATTGATAGAGAGAACAATGGTATTGACGGCCATAGCTGCCTGACTGATACGGCCGATCAGAAAAGTCATCATGGTGAACGCGCCAACGTCAAGGAAGCAACGAAGTCCGGAGGGCGAACCGAATTTAAGCAGTCGCGTAATTTCCTCCAAATTTAAACTCCGGAACCGGCGAGTCGGGTGTCGCCACTGATTAAGCCCGAGAAACCAACTCATAACAGCAATCAGGGAACAAGCCGAAGCAATACTTGTGGCTATACCGGCGCCAGTTATGCCGAGTTCCGGGAAGCCGAAGTTGCCGAAAATCAGCAGATAATTGAGTATAACATTCAGGGAACAAGTAATTAGATTGATAACAGCGATGTGCCAGGTCTTGCCCTGACCGGAAAAATATGAGAAAAGCGGCGCGCACAAACAAATGAATGCTCCGCTCGGAATTAGAGCAATAAAATAACGTCGTTCAAGCAGAATAATCTCTTTGCCGTGTCCGCTCATATCGATAATACGTATTCCTATCCACGGCATTACCAAAACGACAATTACCGCCGCGAACAAAGCAAAGTAGAAACCGTTCCATGTTGCCCTTATGCAACCGTGAGAATCGCGGTTACCAAAATGTTGAGCAACAATAGCCGAAGTGAAGTTCAGTGTTACCATAAAAAATGAGAAAAAGACAAAAGACAAAGCGCCGGCTGGCAGAGCGGCAGCGACCGCGGCCGTTGAGTAAGAAGCAAGAAATTTGCGGTCAACAAACTGCATAATTGTATTGCTGGCGCTCATAATAATCAACGGATAGGCAATGCGCCATATTTCATGGTATCCACCGGATAGTCCCGGCAACGGCGGGTTTTGCCTGAAAGACAAGGGCAACAATTTCAGCGCCGCATGAACAATTCTAGTGACAGCAACATTCAGGGGCGTGGTAATAGCGGAAAAAATGTTCAATTTTCAAAGACCTGCGTTGTTGGTTCTCCGGTAATTTCAAAAACGCAGGATGGCGCAAGAAGATTGGGAAATAGCTTGGCCGTTAAGCAGTTACCACACCCGGCCGGTATTTCCCGTTGAATGACAATATGTTGTTCTCTGCATAACTTGCGAAAATCTGTGATCGTAGCCAAGTGAATATTGGGGGTTTCGTACCAGTGGAGTGGCAGATGTTTGCCAATCGGCATCATCCCGCAAAACATGATTTGAAAACGGTTGCGGAAATAGCCGAAGTTAATCATGCTGATGATAGCGCGTTTTCCCACGCGGACAATTTCCTTCACGAGGTGATCGGGACGTTGTACTTCCTGGATGGTGCGACTCAATACGACATAATCAAAACTCTTGTCATCGGCGAAATCCAGCTCCTCGTTCAGGTCCCCGTGGATAACTGGAATGCCGGTGGCAATACTTTCCATAATACGATCCTGATTTTTTTCCAAGCCCAATCCTGACACATTTTTTTCTTCCTGCAGCAACTTCAAAAATACACCATTGCCGCATCCCAGGTCAAGCACTCGGACCCCTTCAGGGATCATATCAGCAATGATAAGCAAATCCGGTCTTCTGGCGAGTTCTTTTTTTAACTTATCGACCATAAACATCCTCCAGACGATTTGCCAGAAAATCGGCAATCATTTTTCCCAGCGTATCTATTTCCAGGAGGAATGCGTCATGTCCATAGGCAGATTGAATTTCGCAATAACTGACATTGCAGCGATTTTTCAGCAGGGCTTTGACAATATCTATCGATTGTGATGAAGGAAACAGCCAGTCGCTGCTGAAGCTGATAACCAGGAAAGGACATTTGATCACGGAAAATGCCTGAGTGAGATCGCCTGCGGCCCGGGTGGAAACGTCAAAATAATCAATGGCGCGAGTTATGTAAAGATAGCTGTTGGCATCAAACCGTTCCACGAAACGCCTCCCCTGATATTGCAAATAGCTTTCAACCGCGAAATTATGTTTAAAATCAAAAGAGTAGCGATCTACTTCCTGGAGGTCGCGGCCGAATTTAAGCCGCATCGACTCGTCGCTAAGATAGGTGATGTGGGCAAGCATCCTGGCAGAGGACAACCCCTTTTCCGGTACCAATTCGCTATAATTACCATTATTCCAATTTTGATCGTTCAGAATGGCTTCCCGCCCGACCCAGTTGAAGGCAATTCCCTGCGGTGACAGCCGGGCGGTAGTGGCAATCGGAATTACACTTTCCATGCAGTCCGGGTAGGATGTTGCCCACTCCAGAGCCTGCATGCCACCCATCGAGCCACCGATCAGGCTGAGCCATTTTTCTATCTCCAGATGTTCCATCAGCCGTTTTTGCGCCCGCACCATATCCGCGATGGTAATAACTGGAAAATCCATGTTGTACAACTGTCCGGTATCGGGATTAACGGAACGCGGTCCGGTAGAGCCCGAGCAACCGCCGATGATATTACTGCAAACAACAAAATACTTGTTGGTATCTATTGGACGGCCGGGTCCGACCATATCATTCCACCAACCGGGTTTCCGATCTTCCACTGAATAAAGTCCGGCAACATGTGCGTCTCCACTCAAAGCGTGAAAAATAAGAACCGCGTTGCGTTTGTCAGGATTAAGCTGTCCATAGGTTTCATAGCGGAGATTGACGCAACGCAACGTTTTGCCGCAATCCAACGGCAATGCGTCATCCTGAGTTAT
>JAGYNC010000139.1 GCA_018400135.1 Victivallaceae bacterium | reverse complement strand
TCCCAAAGGAAAGAGTGAGGCATTACTTTTCAACGTATTGTCCATGGTTGCCTTTGCCTATTTTAATCGAAATAATTCCCCTGGGCTTGCCTTGGGGTTTTCAAATTGATTTTATTTTGGATTTGCGGTAACACGGAGTGTTAATTTTTCGGCGAAATACCTCGGATGCTTGCATCGGGGGATAGTCGAAAAATAGCAAATCCTTTATTTGATTTAAAAATAAAGCATGCTATATTAGTCATTGTTGACAGTAAAAACAATTAAAGAAAGGTATAGGTGTCGTTATGGACTTTTATGCCATGAATGATAATGCCATAGTCGAGGAACTGGGACAAAGGATTAAACGTTCCCGTTTGAACCGTAATATGACGCAAAGCGAAGTAGCGGAAAAGTCCGGTCTAGCCCGATACAGCATATCTCAACTTGAAAACGGCGGTAACTTCAGTTGCCTTACTTTGGTTAAAGTATTGCGTACTCTTGAATGTCTGGAAAAGCTTGATTCTTTTCTGGCTCCGCCGGGCATCAGTCCTTTACAGTTGGCAAAAATGCAAGGAAAAATACGGGAACGGGCATCCGGACAACATAAATAAAGGAGCCACTTGCAAAACTTCGCGTGGCCACGGGAAGTTTTGCAAGTGACTCAAAGGTCTGAGCTATGGCTTCTGAATATAAAGTAGCAAAAGTCACAATATGGGGACATCTGGTCGGTGCCCTGGCGTGGAATACGTCCCGCAATTTGGGAGAGTTCGAATTTGACCCCGCTTTTACGAAACTCGGGATTGAACTGGCGCCGCTGCACATGCCGCTTGGCCGCTCCCGGGAAATATTCAGTTTCCCCGAGCTGAATCGGGCAACTTATTTAGGGTTGCCGGGCATGTTGGCTGATGCCTTGCCGGACCGTTGGGGTAATCAACTGATCAACCACTGGCTGGCTTTGCGCGGCCGGAGCCGGGAAGATTTGAGTCCTGCGGAACGGCTATGCTATATGGGAAAACGCGCGATGGGCGCATTGGAGTTTGAACCGGTACTGCATGGAACGAACAGCCGTTCGGTTAAGGTGGAAATCGGGCATTTGGTGGAGCTTGCCAGGGATATACTGAAACAAAGGGACAGTATGTCTTTGAATATGAATGATGAAAAAACGGAAGCCATCAGGGAAATATTACGCGTCGGGACTTCCGCCGGAGGTGCCAGAGCCAAGGCGGTGCTGGCGATAAATCCGCAAAGCGGGATTATCAAATCAGGTCAGGTCGATGCCGGAAAAGGCTTTGAATACTGGCTCCTTAAGCTTGACGGCGTTACCAACCGGGAGCTTGGCGATCCGAAAGAATATGGCAAAATCGAATATGCTTACTACCTGATGGCAAGAGCAGCCGAAATTGAAATGACGGAAAGCAAACTTGTTCATGAAGGAAACCGGGCGCATTTTATGACCAGGCGTTTTGATCGCGGGGTTAATGGAGAAAAAATCCATTTGCAGTCGTTGTGCGGAATTGCCCATTACGATTATAATTCTCCTGGCGCTTACAGCTATGAACAGGCGTTTCAGGTAATGGACCGGCTGCGTCTGGATTATCCGCAGAAAGAACAACTTTTCCGCCGGGCGGTGTTCAATGTCATGGCGCGAAACCAGGACGATCACTCCAAAAACATTTCTTTTCTGATGAACCGGGACGGAGTCTGGCGGCTCGCTCCGGCCTATGACTTGACCTACGCATTCAATCCCGGAAACCGGTGGACGTACAGGCATCAGATGTTGATTAACGGCAAGACTGAAGATTTCAGCGTGTCCGACCTGCTCGAACTGGCGGAATTTGCCGGGATCAAAAACGGTTACGAAATTATAAGCCAAGTCGGAAACGCATTGAATAAGTGGTTTGATTTTGCGGATATGGCCGGGTTGATAAAAGCCAGGGCTGAACAGATTGCACAGGGATTCAACTTCCCTGATTAATGGCCTGGTGATGTTTGAGGCGGAAATAGACAAACACACTTCCTGAATCTCTCGGGGAGGGGGATAGTTTAGACAGGATTACAGGATAGGGAAGGGGAGGGATTTTTCCACGGATTGCACAGATGAAGCAGTTATTTTTGAACAGTCCCTTACGTCGTATTGCGTCTGAATTTATCCGGCGACAGGCCATATTGCCGTTTAAAAGAACGGGAAAAGAACGATTCGCTTTTATAACCGCATTTGTCCGCGATTTCCTTGAGCGGCATGTTGTTCATATTGAGCAACAGTTTAGCCAATTCCAGTCGGTGTCTGATAATGTAGTTTATTGGTGAAATCTTCAAATGAAGCTGAAACAATCGGGACAGGGTTCTTGGCCCGACCTTGCATTCCCGGCTTAACGCGTCAAGCGAGTAGTTGCGTTCCGGAAAAGAGTTGATTATATCAAGCGCCCGACGCAACGGTTCAGGATATTGTTGAGGCATTGCCAATTGTTCAAACTCGATCAACAGGGTATAAAGCAGAATTCCGATGTCGCGTTGCGAGGTTTCAGCATTTTCGGCAATCCCCTTCCTGATCCGAAGAAATATTTCATTCACTTCCGACGAATTGCCGACTCGAATAACATCAGTTCCAGTCAGGCTGCCACTGCAAAATAGATAGTCCAGAAGAGGACTGTCAAGTATCAGAAGGCATTTTTTCCGGACAAAGCCGCAGGTGCCGGTTCGCAGCGATACTGTTTTTTTCGGCCTCAAAATAACAATATCGCCCGGATTTCCCTTGTAGCGGATGCCATCACTGATAAAATCGATATTTCCTTCAACTATATATTCAAAAGACCACCACCCGCTGATTGTCCGATAAGGTGTTTGGTACCCGCCGTGCCAGATAGATTCCCCGTAGGCGAAACAATGCAGAAGGGAATTGCTTAAAACCGGAGACCTTTGTCGGTTGAGATAAAAGTCTTCTTCATATTCCCTCCTGCCGTCAGGCAGCAATCTGCCCTCACTATGTCTTAATTCGAATCGAGATTTTTCTTTATAGTTCATAAATATTCCAAATAGTGCTTATTTTTGGCAAGATAGTGCATATAGCCGACGTTGCAAATAGATATTCAACTATTATAATAGAGTTTAGATACCACAGTCAAAAAAAATAAAAAAAGGATCGAAAAGAACATGAACGCTGCTTCCATGGTGAATATCGGTATTGTCGGATTTGGTGAAATGGGCAAACGACACGCCCTTGAATACCATCATGCTACTCAAGGCAAAATGAAGTTTGTCGCGGTGGTGGAACCGGAGGAGGAAAGATACCGGGAAGGCTGCGCATGGTATGGACAATCTCCTGTTCGTTACACCAGCGTCAATGACATGTTGTTGAATGAACAACTTGACGCGATTATCATCGCCAGCCCCAATTGCTTTCATCTGGAAAACCTCAAGGATTGCATGGCATCCGGGTTGCCGTTGATGCTCGAAAAACCGCTGGAAACCTCGTTTGAAAAAATTTGCGACATCGTTCGTCTTGTACGGAGTTACCAAGCTCCAATAATGGTTGATCATGTGATGCGCTACGCTCCGATAATTCAAAAGGCTAAACAGCTTATCGACTCCGGCGCTATCGGCAAAATATGCTCTTTCAATTTTGTCCAGTATCACGGAGGCGGCGCGTTGTTTACAACTTATCGCAGAACTTTGGCTGGAGGAGGAGGACAATTAATAGAAAAGGCTACCCACGATTTGGATGTGGCGTTTTATCTATGCGGCGCGGCTCCCCGCAAGGTTACCGGAGTCTGTCGCAGACAGAAATTTGGCGGCGACAAACCCGAAGACCTGACCTGCTCGAAATGTGATGACTTTAGTTGTGCCAACCGGGTTGTCGTCGGCGAGAATTCCAATGGGAATGTCAAAGATGTTGGCCTTAGCCATGACTTGTGTTCGTTCGCTGATGTGGTCGATGTATATGACAATGAAATGTGCCTGATTGAATGCACCAACGGCGTTTTTGGCTCTTATTCGCACTGTTTTTTTGTCAACAACCATTTTTCAAGGCGTTATGAGATTATCGGAACCAAGGGGATTCTTTATATCGAGTTGACCATGCGGGAAAAACCAGCCGACTGCGACGGCAGAATAACACTCGCAAGGCATATCCCCGGATTACCCAATAAAGAGGAATACAAATTCAACTACGAAGGGAAAATACATTATAACGGCGGCCCTTTTGCCGGTAGGCATTTTTACGAGGTGATTCTGGGAAAAACCAAACCTCTGACGACGGTCGGCGACGCTTTTACTGCGGAAATGGTGGGTATTGCCGCAATGAAGTCCTCGGAACAAGACCGAAAAATAGATTTGGAACGGGATATCGTTCCCGAAGACCTGCTGCCGGTTTTTAAAGACGCCTACCGCAATATTTAAACTCAATAAAGTTTAAATTTCAACCTTACAGAGCACTAATCGTTCCTCCTCGGGGGTCGTAGCCTCGACCCACCCAAAGAGTGAGGGGTTAGGTGCAGCGTCGGCGGAACGCTAAGCTCTGGCACCGGCGATCAGCCGGTTGCCAGAAGCAATTTGATATCTTTATTTTTTAATGTCCAACTTTAAAGGATTAATTTCCTTTCCCCAGTAAACCGTCCTGTGTGGGAATGGTATTTCTATATTATTTTGATCGAAAGCATCCTTTAAGCGTTTTCTATATTCCCGCCCCACTGACCATTGCTCAATAGGTTTGGTTTTTAAACGGGCTTTAATGACAATTGCACTATCCGCAAACTCGTTTAAGCCAAATATTTCAATTGGTTCAAGAATTTTGTTCTTAAATTCCGAATCATTTTGCAGCTCTTCACCTACCTTTTTCATTAAATTCATCACCTCTTGTGGATTTTCTTTATACGCAACACCAATATCAAATACCATTGCTGACCAGTCTTTGGTCATATTTGATATGATAGTAATTTTACCATTTTGAAAAATATGAACAACTCCTGAGAAATCGCGAAGGGTGGTTGTTCTAAACTCTATCTTTTCAACCAAACCTCCAGTTCCATTTATTATCGCAACGTCACCAGAACGAATCTGATTCTCAAGAATGATGAAAAATCCGGAAATAAAATCTCTAACAAGTTCTTGTGCTCCAAAACCAACAGCCAACCCAACAATACCTGCACCTGCCAATATTGGTGCAATATTTATACCGAATTTTTGAAGCACAATCATTACCAAAATCAGCCAGAGGATGATTTTTATTAAACCATGGATAATAGTCGTTAGGGTATTAATCCTTTTTCCTGTTTCAAGTGTATCGGCCTTATCATTTCTATCAGCACGCTTTAACAAAGTTCTATTTAACTTTTTAAGGAAAAAATCAACAATTTTAAATGCTAAAAAAAATAGCACTAATGCAATTAATAATCCTGGTAGTTCTTCAATGAGCCAGTTTTGGCCGTTTTTATAAAGCTCTGCCCACAAAGTGTGATCTAAAATTTGTTCCATCAATTATTTATCCTTGTTTTATTAGTATTTCATTTTGCCACGCTGATAACGCGGCTACGCGAAGTTCCGAGAAGACAATTTATGAGTCAACAAGTTATTGAATAGTTTTTGATATTATTCAGAGGTGGTATATTTCCCGTTGAACTTAAAGAATATATGGTAATTTTGGAGAGTTGCAAATATGGCGAAATATATTCAAAGGATCCTATTTCTCCAGTATCTGACGTATAACGATACGGGAGACTACCCAGTCTCCGTTTTTTTTAAGCAATTCACAGGAGAGTTCCCGATATTGATTGATGCGTTTGCCATTTTTGAGTAAGCCGTCGCACGAGCCGGTAAATTCAGCGCGAGCTTCGGTGAGGGAAACAAGTTCAATTTCAAGGTCATGTAAAGAGATGTAAACATGGCGGAAAAATGATCGGTAACGCATGGCGTTGGCGGCAATTTCGCGACGAGTATACTGACCGACGAAGAGGTGAGCGCGGATATCCAGATAACAGGGATCATCGAATAATGCTTGGAGTGCTTTGCTTTTAAGTAGCCCTCTGGCATTCCCCTCATCCGGATATTTTGATGCCAGATCACATACTTTTTGTAAGTTGGTACGAATAAGTGCTGTGTCGGTTTTCTGAAACGTCCAGTACCAGACAATAAATCCGCCGGTGATGATGACGATAATTGCCAGGACGATGCCCACCTTTTTGTTTTTGAGAATTGTTACCATAAAGGCGCTCCGTAAACGCGTTTGATAGAGATTTGACCGAACTTATGTTGTTTCAGCGGCATACTGCGATTATCGCCAATCACATAGATGTGTTCCGGCTTGACGGTGCGCGGCGGGAGATTCCAGTCTGAGACATAACGCAGGTAAGGTTCCTGTTGCGGTTTTCCGTTGAGATAAAGTATTCCATTCCTGAATTCCACACTATCCCCGGGGAGGCCGACAACCCGTTTGAGCAATAAAACGTTGTGCGCGTAGCGTAATACAACAATATCTCCTCGCGTTGGGTGGGTGAACAGATATTTAGTCCGCAGGCAAAAAGTGAATCCAATCCGTTTGTATGTCGGCTCCATGCTGCCGCCGTCAATAATGCACGGCTTCAAGACAAAACTGAATATGGGAATACAGATTATGACAATAATAGTGAGGCGAATGAAGAACCAGGTATCCAGTCGTGGAATAAAAAAGTCAATGGGACTGGCTGAGACGGCATGTTCCTGATGCCGACGTCTGCTTTCGACAATGAAATTAATTAATTTTGTCATTGTTTTACTGTTTCGCATCCCTTTCAGCTCGCCACGCGGGGGCTGTAGTGTTCTGTAAAATCTACGATGATCGGCGCAAGTCGCCTGAAGCAAGGTTTGTTCGCCTGCAAAATATTCCGGTGTTGACGTTTACTATAACCGCATTGCTTGATTGTTCTATCTTGAGTCCGTATATTATGCCGGACGACTCAAAAAGTTGGTAAT
The DNA here is from genome assembly GCA_018400135.1 of Victivallaceae bacterium. Classification (GTDB taxonomy): domain Bacteria; phylum Verrucomicrobiota; class Lentisphaeria; order Victivallales; family Victivallaceae; genus M55B135. The sequence continues at coordinate 205 of JAGYNC010000139.1, read as the reverse complement.
CGCTCACTCTTTGGTGGGGTCGATGACCCCGAACCAAAGGCAAAAGTTGCTACAGTTGATTGTGGCTTTTTTCCTTATCGATAGTTATTTAAAAATATACGCGGCAGTATGGTTGCCGTCACGAAGTAATCGCTCACTCTTTGGTGGGGTCGAGGCTACGACACCCGAGGAGGAACGACGAGGCTGTGTAGTATTGACCCCGAAC
>JAGYNC010000138.1 GCA_018400135.1 Victivallaceae bacterium | reverse complement strand
GCTTTCAGCCCTTGGGAAAGAGTGAGGCATTACTCCGAATGGCAATGCCTTATTCTTTATTCTACCCGTTATCCGTTTTCGTCGCCGTTCTCCTCAACCGATATGATAACAATTTACCAGTGTTCTGCTTTGACACTACGAATATTTTCACCAGCCATTTCCGGCGGGATGGCTTCGGCGACTGAAGCTTTTCCGTTTGGAAAAATCAATAATTTAATTTGTCTAACCCGAAATTTTCAGTATTGCAGAGCACTGGTTGGCGGGTTTTGCCTGATTTTTCCAGACAAGTAGCCGGATTAACGGTGGTGCCCGGCGGCTGCCAAGTACTGATTCATGGACGTAAGTCCATATCTATCAATGGTTAAATAACATTATCGGGAAGGTTTGAGTACCTCTCAAACCTTTTCGAAAAGGTTCTAATTATATAGTGGTTGCGATTGTAACCATGGCTCGGGTTAGTTGACGAAGTTCATCAGGACGGATGATATAGGGTGGCATAACGTAGATTAACTTGCCGAACGGGCGCAGCCAGACACCGGCATCGACCAGTTGTTGTTGAACTTTCTGTTGGTTCACCGGCTGTTTCATTTCCATGACACCGATGGCACCGAGTGTACGGACATCCTGTACAGCATCAGCGTGGCGTGCCGGTTCCAGTTCCACCTTCAACTGTTGTTCAATGCGCGAAACATTTTCCTGCCAGTCTGATTCCAGCAATAAATCAATGGAGGCATTAGCAACGGCGCAGGCTAGCGGATTTCCCATAAACGTGGGGCCGTGCATGAATACGCCGGGAGACGCGCCTGAAATAGTTTGCGCGATGTTAGTGGTGGTCAGTGTTGCGGCGAGAGTCATGTAGCCGCCGGTGAGCGCCTTACCTACGCACATGATGTCCGGAGCAACGTCGGCGTGTTCGCTGGCAAACATCTTACCGGTGCGTCCGAATCCCGTGGCGATTTCATCAAAAATCAGCAGAGTATGGTATTTGTCACAGAGCTGACGCAATTCTGTCAGATAACGCGGCGAATAAAAGCGCATACCGCCGGCTCCCTGAACCACTGGTTCAATAATGACGGCGGCAATAGCTTCATGGTGCTGTTCGAGAGTTTCGGTCAACTCCGAGATGTAGCAGTCTTTCCAGGGAGTATCGAAAGAGCATTGTGGAGCTTCAACAAAATAGTGCTGAGGTAACACGCCCGTAAACAGCGAATGCATGCCGGTTATCGGGTCGCAAACAGCCATCGCGCCGAAAGTGTCGCCATGATAGCCCGAACACACGGTTAACAGGCGATCTTTTTGGGGCTTGCCTTCTGCCTGCCAATACTGCAACGCCATTTTAATAGCGACTTCGACGCTAACCGAACCTGAATCAGCGAGGAAGATGTTTTGTAGCGGTTCCGGCGTAATTTCAATTAATTTGCGGCAGAGCGATACTGCCGGGGCATGTGTCAATCCACCAAACATCACATGGGCCATGCGGGATAGTTGTTCCGTGATCGCGTGATTGAGTTTCGGGTGGTTGTAACCATGAATTGCCGCCCACCACGATGACATCCCGTCGATGAGTTCCCGTCCGTCTGTCAATTTGAGACGTACCCCTGACGCTGATTCAACCGGAAAAACCGGGAGTGGATCAAGCATAGACGTGTAGGGATGCCAGATGTGTTCCCGGTCAAAATTCACCATTGATTCGGTGTCTGGATTGTTGTGTTTTGCCATTATAATTTTCCGTTATTCATCTATTTGTTTTTGATCAAAGAGAGTTCAGGATTGCGGAGAAGTCTATTTCCGGTGGTTGATTCAGGTTGGTGATTGTTGGCAGTTCCACCAAACAATTTTGATATCCGTTATGGCGCAGGTACTGTTTGAAAAAGTTACGGGAGTCACTGGTGATAATCCGGTCAGTTTCCGGCTGTTGATTATAGATAATACCGATAATGTCTATGCCGCGTTGTTTTGCCGCTTCCAAAGTCAGAAGAGTATGATTGATACTGCCGAGTCGCCCGGAACTGACAATAATCGTTTTCCATTTCTGTTGAGCCGCGAGATCGGCGGTGAGCAGCTGGCTGGTTAATGGAGTCAAAAAACCGCCAGCGCCTTCAACCAGTACCGGATTGAACTTCGCGGCGAGAGAATTGACGGCAGCAACAATCTTGTCAGGATCAATCGTTCGGCTTTCCATCCCTGCGGCCAGGTGTGGTGATGCCGGATATTTGAAAAGATAAGGACATGTAACACCGCTGATATCCTCCGGAAGCAATTCAACGCCGGCAAGTTGCCGATGCATTGCAATGTCTTCGGAAATTTCGCCGCAGCCGGTTTGTACGAGTTTGGCGGTGATGGTGTCAAAGCCATGCTGAAGCAGATAACGATAAAACAATCCAACCGCAAAAGTTTTTCCGATACCGGTATCAATGCCGGTAAAAAATAAAATGTCCATTACTATCCTCGGAGATGTTACAAAATATGGTAAAAATCAAGGTAGTCCCTCACCCTTTCCTTTGGTTTATACTCTCACCGGCTGAAAATTCAAATTTTCAGCCGGTGAGAGTATAATTTAGGTCAAATGGCCGGAATAGCAAATTTGGGCAAAACACTATTTTATTTGCAGTTGTATAAAAAGTTGTTATATTGTAACACGGTTAAATCACAATTGTGGAGGTGAATATGGCCACTGAACGTACTTCAGCCGTAGCGGAGATACGATATCCCCAGCAGGCATCCTATTATCCGGTGGAATTGAAAGAACTTATATACGTGCATATTGGCACTGTCAGCAGCATGTCTACAGTGATGGGAGTGATGTCGAAAATGGGGGTGCTCAACGAGCCCATTCCAGGTTTTTCAAGATTGTCGAATCAGCCCCAAATGACAAAATTCAATGCCGAGACGCTTGAAGCAGCATCAGCTCTGATTGTTAAGCGCGCGCGGGATGCAAAGTTGAATGCTATTATAATTCAACCGCCGGAGACTGACCATTCTGGAGCGTCCACCGATCAAAAAGGTGCGAGTATGGGGTATTCAACGCTGGGAATACTTACATCAGTGCCGTTAAACAAAAATCCTCATGTATTTCTGGTCGATGGAAAAAACCGGGATTTGAGCAACATAATCCGGATTTCTAATCGGGAACATGTTCTTTCTCCAGCGTCAGGAAAAAGTAAGAAAAAGCGCGGTGCGTGTTTTATTGCCACTGCCTGTTACGGTTCGTATGATTGTCCTCAAGTAATGATTCTCAGAAATTTTCGCGATGAAGTCCTGCGCCAATCGCATACCGGACGATATTTAATATTTATTTACTATCGCTTTTCTCCCTATGTTGCCGCGTGGCTCAACAGAAATCCTGTCCCATTCAAAAGAATAACCAGGAGCTGTTTGGATATTGTTATCAAGCTCCTGAATTCGTGATAAATTGGATTGTAATTGTTGTTAAAGGACTTATTAACAATAAATTATAGTAATTTCACCAACTCATCCATTGGGTTAAATAAAAAATCAAGACAAATTACCCTTGAGGGGAATTCATGGCTTGAATTTTTTGGTATTCAAAATATATTAAATTAACAATAACGTTAATTAACTATATTTTAGCTATGAATATAAATTCCTTGAAAAAGATTAAAAAACTATATTTTGGGTATGAAGAGATTTCCCGGGTTATGGGGATTTCTCAACCCTCGGCTCGAGTTACAGCCTGTAGATATGTAAAATACGGATTGTTGGTTAGGGTCAAGAGAGGAATATATTTATTGCGGGAACGCTGGGATACTTTGAGCAGAGAAGAGCAATTTATTATTGCCAACCTTGTTCAGACTCCGTCTTATGTTTCCTTGCTAACAGCATTGAGTTATTATGAGGTAAGCACTCAAATGGTCAGGGATTTTACCGAGTCAATCGTTTTGAAGCGAAGTTTGTTTAAAGCGGTGGACGGCAAAGATTTTGCCTATTTTAAGATTAAAAGAGAATTTTACACAGATTTTCTGCGAAAGAATGATTTTTTTATAGCAAAACCGGAAAAAGCCTTTGTTGATGCAATTTATTTGAAATATTTAGGGTGTTATGATTTTGATCTTGATTCAATTGATTTCAGCAAATTGGATATAAATATAGTAGCTGACCTAATATCTCGTTTCCCGGGAAAAATTAGCGGGAGTTTACAGAATTATGGATATTTTTGAACAACATGAATTATTTGAAATTGAAGTCCTCGATGGGTTGAAGAATAATCATTTTTTAAATAATTTAGTTTTTGGCGGTGGCACGATGTTAAGACTTTGTTATGAGCTTAACCGTTACTCGGTGGATTTGGATTTTTTTAGCATCAGAGAATTTCATACAGATAAATTCTTTTTGGAACTGCGAGATTTTCTGCAAAAGCGATACGAGATAACTGATGCAAATATTAAGCGGAATACTTTGCTTTTCGAAATGCGCTCACCAAACTATCCCAGAAAGTTGAAGCTGGAAATAAGGAAAGAAATAAAAAATTATGATTTTCAACAGCGAATAGCTTTTTCGAAGTTTAGTTCAACTCAGGTCGTCCTGAATGTCCTGACTTTGGAACAGGCGTTAAAAAATAAAATTGCCGCTGCATTGGATCGCAAAATTATCCGGGATTTTTTTGATATTGAATTCATTATAAAACAAGGCGTAGATTTTTCCTGTACTTTTAAAGAGCTCAAATATCTCAAAAAAATCATCGCCGGGTTCTCAAAAAGGGACTATAAAGTTACTTTAGGTTCCATTCTGGAAAAGGAACAAAGAGACTATTATATCGAAAACGGATTTGCCTTTTTAAATGCCAGATTAAATGCGGCGTTGGCAAGTTGATTTTTTTCGGGATGATACTCCACTTGTAGCCTGAGCTCTCTGGCAGAGATTAGACGTCACGGGAAAGCAGGAAATCGGTGAGTTCCAGCAACAATTGACGGTAGGGGTTGTCGGGGAAACCACGCAGAATTGAACGGGCATCATCCGAGAGTCGGGTAATCCGGTTAAGAATATACTGTTCAGCTCCGGTCTGCCGGAATAGCAGGGTGGCTTGTTCCATGAGTTCGGACGGATAGTTGTCGCGCCCAAGCAGCGCCATCAGTTGTTGTTGTTCATCCGGTGTCGCGTTTTCCAGTGCCTTGAGCAGCATGACGGTAGGTTTGCGTTCAGCCAGATCGGCACCGATCTTTTTTCCGAACTTCTGAGTATCGCCGAAAATTCCCAGCCAGTCGTCCCGCAGTTGGAACGCGATCCCCAGCGCATCAGCGAAATCACCAATGGCTTTGACTTCCGGGCTTTCGAAACAGGTGGTGTTCAGCGCGATAGCCGCGCCGGATTCGGCGCAAAAACGCAGCAACGCGCCGGTTTTGAGCGTAATCATTTGTTCTACTTCGCCAACCGATACGCGGCGCGGGTCACGTAGCGCAAACGCCACATCCAGTGCCTCGCCTGAAATCAGTTCGCGTCCGACTTCCTCCTGGAGCCGGGCAGTCAACGCGGCAACTACCGGCGCGGAGACGCCATGCGAAGTTGCTTTCAACAACACGGCGGTTGCCCAGCCTTGTTGCAAATCTCCGGCGAGGATTGCCATGTCCCTGCCAAATTTTTCGGCTATGGCGTTGTCGGAGGTAATATTGGACAGCGCATAGTTGGTCAGGACGCGGTGTGTTGTCGGTTGTCCACGGCGCAGATCATCGCCATCGATAATGTCGTCGTGCACCAACGTCCAGTTGTGATAGATTTCGGCTGCCGCTCCCGGATACAAAGTCATTTCCGTTCTGCCGCCGCAAAGACCGCAGCACCAGGCCAGCAGGGCAGGGCGCAACCTTTTCCCGCCTCGTTCAGGATAGGCTTTCACTGCCGCCCGCAGATATTCAGGAACAATGGTTGACGGATAATCATCGTTTTTAATAATTTCATCAATCTGCTTCGCTATTTTCTTCAGTTCATTAATCATCTATGGCCCTTATTATTTTTTATCCTTCCTTAACTTCATACATCACCACCCTGCAAAAGCTCAATAAACGCCTGTTTGTCAGGCAGGATAGTCTTATATTGACTGGCAAAAATCTGGTCGTTATTTTCGGGTAAAGTAATTTCTACCAGCACAGTGCTTTTTTGCTTACACAGCACAATGCCTATTGTTTTATTTTCATCGGGCAGTTTTACAAAGCGGTCGTGATAATTGACATACATCTGCATTTGCCCAAGGTCTTGATGGGTAAGTTCACCGATTTTTAGATCAATAATCACAAAACACCTGAGCAAGCGGTTATAAAAAACAAGGTCGGCTTTAAAATGCTTTTCATCAATAGTCATGCGAAACTGTCGCGACACAAAGGTAAATCCCTTGCCAAGCTCGAGAAGAAAAAATTCGAGTTTGTTGATAATCTCGGTTTCGAGCTCGCTTTCCGAGTATTGATGATGCTCCGGCAAATTGAGAAATTCGAGTACATAAGGGTCTTTTAGGATGTCAGTCGGCTTATCAATAATCTGTCCTTTTTCTGCAAGCTGTTTGACGCCTTCCTTGTCACGGCTAAGGACAAGTCTTTCATACAAAGCACTGCTGAATTGCCGTTTAAGCTCCCGCACACTCCAGTTATTATTCAACGATTCTATTTCATAGAAATTTCGTTCATTTTTATTTTCTATTCGGATGAGCACTAAATAATGCGTCCAGCTCAATGTGCTTTTCGAGCGTTCAGAAATCCTAATCAGTGATTGGGATTTTTCAGACGAAGAATACATCAGATAAAATTTTCTTATGTTTTCAAGATTTTGAACTGAAAATCCTTTTCCAAATTCTTTTGTCAGTTTTTCAGAAAGTTCCTTCAAAACCCGTTTGCCGTATTCGGCGCGTTCTTTCCCCTGCTGTTCATCTTCAACAATCATTCTGCCGATTTCAAAATAGGTATAAACCATCGTCTGATTTACGGCGCGGACGACATTTTGCCGTGCTGCTTGCAACAATCCGGCGATTTTCAGATATAAATCGTTTGGTTGGATTTCTCTGTTCATATTTCTATCCCAATATTTTTTGTGGTTTTGTCAAAAAACAAAGGCTTTTTATTTACAATACTCTTGTTATCAGCCGTTTCTGACCGTGCGGAGATTCTCCCCGCGATAATACTTGTTAAATGTAACCTTTCTCTCTTTCTCTTGGGGCGGGGTCAATA